>NZ_NCUK01000012.1:0-300000 GCF_002096445.1 Streptococcus oralis subsp. oralis | reverse complement strand
TTGTTGGACAATATCTAACTGTGCTTCTAAATCAGCAAGTGTCTCCTTATCAGCAGACCACCCAGATAGATAGTTAAAGGAATACTCTGACGTATCAATACCATAGTATGAAGAAACAACATAAGCAACACTTTCAGCCTGGAGTTCAGCAGTGCTTCTAGTTAGATTTTCTTTTTGAGGATTATCTGCATGATGCAACTCTGCATGAGCCATCTCATGTAAGAAAGTTTTAATAATTTGAGCCTTGTTCATCTCATTACTACGTAAAACAATTTGATTTTCTGGGACAGAATAATATCCATGTTTATTATTTTCCATCTCCTCAAATCGAACCGATACATCATTTTCTTTTGCAATAGCCATCAGGGCACGGTAAAGATTTGCATAGTCCAAATCAGTCAGCTGTTCTTTAACTTCTGCAGCTTTTGGCATCTCCTTTCCTTCTGTCTGACTAACATCAAAGACTGGTACTAGGCCAAAGAATGTGACAGTTTCTGGCTTCCCATTTTTATCCAATATTGGTTGGTTATTTTCGTCCTTTTTGATTTTCGTCATAGGTTTAAAAATACGTAAAGCCTTCTCACCTTTTTTCACATAGCGGTCAAAGTTTTCTTTCCACTGCTTGAAAGAAGCTACTTGCCTTGCTTCAGGATTTTGTGCAAGAATTAAGCGTAAGTTACGATTAGAATAATTATTTAGTTGGCTCATTTTCGTTAGATAGTCTCTGTACTTATCCGAATCCAGAAACTCCTTAATTCCTTCTTTAAGGTGACGACTTAATCCTGCCATATCTTTATTTTGAATAAAATCTGCGACTGCAAGACTGCTAGCTGCTAAAACAACTTCATCTGCTTGTAGACTCTCCTCGACCTCTGGTTTAGAACCTGGTTTCGATCTAAAATCATACGGATTCGTTCCCTGAAGCAACTCCTCCTCATCAGAAACACCGTCAGCATCAGCATCACGTTTCAACTCCTGCTTATTACGTCCTTGTTCTTCTAGTTTGATTTCTTCATCTTGTGATTTCTCAAATTCATCTCGAACGGTTGCGATCGTTTGTTCAACTTTTTCTGATAAATCTTTAATCTCTTTTTGCCATTTTTCTACAAGAGCTACTTGTTCCATAGGTGAGTCCTTGACACCCAACTTCTCAAACCAAGCAGATAGATTTTCGACCTCAACACTATCCATTCCATCAAAAGAAATAAATCCTAGACGACTATCATGACTACTATCCGAAAAACCAATCGGACTATTTTCTGACACTCCGTAAGGTACTTGAGATAAAAGTTGTTCTGCGTAAGGAGTATCTTCCAAAGCGTAACTAAACTGAGAAATATCTAACTCACTCGCCAATCTCTCCAGATGATACTGAGTGAATATGGTCCCATCTATCTTCATCAATTCTGGGTGCTCCCTCATTTCTCGTGTTCCAAGTCTTTCTTTATGAGTGATTGGGTTAATCTCCTCACCGATATTGTAACGAATGCTATCCTGGATCAGTTCACCATCAGGAGCGTAGATACTAAACTGGACCTTTGTTGGAGAGATGTAGCCTTCTGGGTGACCACCAGTCACTTGTTTTAGCTCTTCCTGATGTAACTGATAAAAGCTCTGGTTGGCCTTATATAGCTCCCTAGCGAAATCTTGATAAGATATCAGCTCGGTTTCTTTAAATGCCAATTTAGGCCCATCTGGTCGCTCCTCAGCCCATTGAAGACGTACATGGTAGTTCTCCTTATAGATGTGATCTTGTTGCCATTCTTTATAAAAATCTGAATTTGTATCTAGGAGATGATCTTCTCCAGCTGCAGCAACAATCTGATCAAATTTATCATTGTGCAGTTTCGCATAGTCAAGATACTGATTCCAGGCTTGATGAAATTCTTCTGGAGTCTTTGAGATATCAGCTGGCACACCTAAATTATAGACAGTATCTAAGACTTGAGTAAACGTAGCCGAATCAAGTAGGGGGCTATTCAGTGTGTTCTCTAGCGTTGTTTGTTCAATTTTTTTAGAAACTTCTTCAAACTGCTTATTCTTCAAAACTGACAGCATTTCTGCACCATTGTCTTTAACATATTCTTCATTGATTGAAAGTTGCTCAATGTGACCACCTCGCTCTCTATAAACACCGAGAATGATCTTTTCATCCAACGATTTAACATTAGTTGCAAGCTCTCCCTTGAGTTTCATAAGAGAGGCTGGAATTTTTTCATCTCCGATATCTTTAAACAGTAGTAAGAAATCTTCATCTTTTGCTTTAATAGCTTCACTCATATTGAGATTGTGAAGCTTTTCAACACTGCTCAAATCATCTAAAACAAAAGAATGTGGATCTAAAATATCACGCAACATAGGAAGAACCTGTAATTTATCCTTAATTGCATTACTAATCAACATACCGTCATAATGCCCCTGACCATTTGCAATATCATCTAGGAAATTTGCTGCTCCCTTTCCCTCTTCAAAAGGTCTAATCCCTGAAAGATGGATAAAGTTATCCTTTTGAAAAGTCACCTGAAGCACATTCTCCTCTCCATGATCCGCATAAACAAAGCTGATCTTACTGTCAGCCATTTCACTTAAATACCAGGACGCTGTACTTTGAATGGAGGGCGCATATTGGTTCAAACGTCTTAAATCGGCAGGTGTAATTGGGTGATAATTCCCCACTCGCCGTTGCACTTTATCATAATTTGTGCTAAACTGTAAGTAAGGATAGGATGATGTCGGGTGACTGGTAACAGTTTGCTCAAAGGTACTTGTTTCAAGTACAGGTGAGGTACTGCCTTCAGCTTTAGGCTGTAAAGAACCCGTGCCACCACTGGTCCTATCATTCATTTGCTCCTGAGAACTCTCAGGAGCTTTTTCTGTGCTCTGATCATCTTCTAGAACTACTTCATCTTGCTTTTTTTGTTTGGACAATAACTTGTTTACCACCTCTTTTTCCTCATCCGTATTAGGGTGATATTTAGGAGATAGTTCAAATTTACCTTCCTCCGTCAATTCTAAAGCAACTCGACGTAGCCCTTTTATAAAATAGATATTTGGTTGTTTTTGCCACTGATTCACTAAGCCCTCATCAATTAAGGCCTGTGTTGCTGGTTGAATGCTCGTTTTACCCATTTGTTCAGATATAGCCTCAAGTCTAGTCAACTCTTTTTGATAGCGTTTGAGAGTAGCTTTGGTAAAGAATGACTCTCCACGCTTAGCTTTTTCTAACTCTTCACGGATTCTAGGTATATTTTGAACACTCATCTCCAGACCACTTCCCTGACGATTAAATCCCATTTCTTTCAAACGTTGTTGGTGCTCCAGGCGCTCTACTCGCTCTTCCTGTTGCCTAATCTCATCCATCTTCGAGAAGATTTGACCTTCTATTTGTTCTTGCTTACGTATAAAGCTAGCACCGCCTCGCTTATCATTCATGGGTTGTCCATTTGTTAGCGCTTGGTGGGAATAAGCCCTTGAAATAGCCTCGTCTTGTTCACCCCTTAGTCGTTCCAATTTTCGACGTGCCTGTGCAAGACGACTGTTGTCCGGTGCGTCTTTCTCCAGTTGTTTTTCCTGCTTCAGGATCTCATTCCAGTCTGTCTTCTCCTGGCCTTCACGTTGTGGTGGTCTTGCATCGACAACTGGGATTTTTTTCTCCCGTAGTTTAGTGATAAAGTCTGTGCCTGCTTTATCACGATCAACTGCCAGCGTGATGAGATCATCATATTTGTGATCTTGGAAAAGTGTGGAGGTTTCCGCTGCAACAGATAAGAATCTCGAGGTACGTGTTAGTTCACTAGACTCAGTATAATCTCTTTCATCCATAGGAATATCCCCTCGATCCTGTAAAGTTTCAAGAACATAGTGAGACAAAACTCCCTCTTTTAATCCTTCCATCGCAACCAGCCGAACATCGTTTAATTCGCCCTTATGAAGCTCATAATAGCTCATTAGGTCAATTGGTGCCTCTGCCACAATTAAACGCTTAGGAGACCCTATAGAAACGTTTAAACCACTGATAGATTCTGATTGATACATGATTTGTTTCAAGTATCCTTTGCCAGGATGACGTTCTTGATCAGGAACAAGTCCCTGGAGGCTCGCACCTACCAGTTGCTGATTTCTGTCCAAGTATTTAAAAACCAATACGTCTTCTATAACACCATCTTTACCTGTACGTTTGGCTTGGGCTAGTGTCCCCTTCTCCAGAAAGAAGTCAATTGTATCATCAGAGAGTCCTCTAACCTCCTTGAGATAAGCTCTTGCCTCTACAAATGGTTGCTCATGAGAGGCCAATGTATAGTTAAATGGTTTACGCACGTCCTCCATTGGTTTCGCTTCAGGAAAGGATCCTGTCTCTAAGAATACCATTGCTTCCTTATAGCTGACATTTCGCATTTCTTGGACAAGACTAATGGTGTCCCCATACTTATCTGCTTGAGAATACCAATGCCAGACATTCTTGACCGTATCGATCTTAAATGAGTCATGCTCGGCCCAATAATACTCTCGATGTGACTTTCGCTTCATCTCCATTCCAAGACTACGAGCTACTTCTAAAATATCCAGCGATTTTGCCTGTGCTTTTGTTAAAGGCATACTCTTTCCTCCTCTACTAATTCCTTAAATAAAAGATATCCTTCAGGAGTTGCATCTAGTTCACTAACAACTATTGGATCTTCCTGACTAGTCGTCACAAAAAGATGAGGAGCTAATTGATAGAAAGTCTCCTCATCTGCCTGTTTGAATAGTTGCCAAATAGCATAACGTTCTGTGGCTAAATTTTCTAGTTTTAATGCTAGAACCTGCGAGATACTCTCCAGGTATCCTAATTGTGTTTTAGGTGTTTCCATCCTACTGTCCTTTCTGTATGTTAGGCCACGAATAACTCTTTTAGCTGCGGAGTCAAATCGTTAGCATATAAAAGCAAGCCGTCGATGTCTGTTCCTTTTCGAGTGTATTCGTACCAGTTTTTTTTGTCCTCAGGAGAATTTGCAATCTCATCTTTTCTGGGATGATCATCGACACTTGCTTTTTCATCTCTGAAGACATTTTGTTTAGAAATAAAAACCAGTCCTTCTTCTACCCCAATTCTTGAGACCTCATCTGGAGTTAAAAGTGGACGGCCTTGAATTTGTTTATTTTCACTTGATGAGCCATTACGATAACTATGCGATTTTGAGGTGGACCGAGTGCGTATAGTCTGCTTACCTGCCCTTGTAGAATAGTATTCCATCGTATCCTTGTCATTTGTCCCTAAAAATAGGTGAGTAGCACAGTTATTAAAGATTGTCTTCCAATCGCTTTTATATAGTGATTCTAGCTGATTGACAGCTTGAATGATAATCTTAATAGACATCTCACGGCTACGAATAGAAGATAAAACCTGGGCGAAGTTTGGTATACGGCCAATTTGTGCAAACTCATCGAAGATAAACTGAATGTGTCGAAGATTTTTTCTACTGTAGCCAGGTACTTTCCCATGCAGAATATCATCAGCCTTATGTGTGAGAACCTCAAAACCAATCGCAAACAAGATTGAGGAAAGAAAATTAAAGGCGTTATTGGTTTCAGGAATAGCAATAAAAACGGCTGTCTTTTTCGTATTCCAGGTCTCCATTTCCATGGTATCCTCACTGATCAAGTTTCGTACATCTTCATGGTCAAAGATAGAATAGCGAGAAGACAAAATCGCTACCACACTGTTTCTTGTCTCACCTCTGAAGTTTTGGAATAATTTCCACTGTTTATAAGCATAGTTATTAGGTTGATGTTCGTTCAGTTCTTCAAACATCTGCTCGACAGGACTTGGTACATCTGGATCCTCTCGATACATATTTCTTAATAGATCCGCAACGTGACCCAGGTTTGGCATATATAACTGGACTCCAGTTTCAGGATCCTTCGAGTCAAAATATAGATAACCAATCAATGCACGTTGCAGCATCAACTCTGCTTGAACCCAGAAGTCCTCTCCAGTATGCTCACTCTTCTTCGTTCCCTCAGTAATTGCTTCAGAGATACGATCAATATCTAGCTCAGACTTCATGTAATGAAAAGGATTAAACCGATCTGAATTCTTGAGCCGAATCAAATCAAAGATTTTAACGGCATAGCCAGCTTTCTCAAGCATCTTCCCAACTTCATGTACCAGGTTTCCTTTAGGATCCGTCACAACAAAGTTTGAGTTCATCTGCATTAAATTTGGCAATACAAAAGTAAAGGTTTTACCATCTCCTGGAAGACCAATGACAATCACATTTTTATTGAGCTGAACATTGTAGGCTAAGCGAAAGTTAAATAGGCCCATTTTAACTTGTTTTGAAAAAATCATATTCTTCTCAAAATCAACGTCTTCAAACCGTTTCATTTCCTTCAAAGTCGCAAAACGAGCACTACCTTGTTCTTCTCCCTGGCGATATAAATTCTTATCCATAGAGGCATAGACAAGCATTGGGAGGCCGAATCCGATCAACCCTGCATACAAGGCTCCTGAATCAAAGAAAACACCAAAAGAGAAGCGTTCCCAGTGTTCTAGCAACCAACGAAGTCGCAACATTCCCATGAAAGGTACTGCTGCAGTCGAAAGTTGGTAGTAATGGTAAAAGGACTGGAAAATAACAAATGAAAATAGCCCCACCACCAGGTAGGGCCATATAGGTTTTCTAATCATCGTGTCTTCTCCTTCCCAATCTCCTTCGTAACAACTGGCATCATTCCTTTATAGACCTTATTTGTCTTATAGTAATTGATTTTATCTTCAGGAGTCATTTCATGTGGTTTCTTCAGCACCTTTTTAGCAAACTCTTCCAATTTTTCTGGGCTTTTCGTGATGTCTGCCAACATATCTTTGAGAGCCTTTTCTACCAGGGGACGATTTTTTGTTTCAAAGAAGAGATAGGTTGTATCATCTTTTTGATGATAAGTAAAACCTACCTTATACTCCTCCAGGTAATGCTTCAACTTAGCCAAGTGAACTTCACTATTTAATAACTTCTCGACATCTTTTTTTGATTTTGTGGCCATAAAATCATTAAAACGTGTCTCCCCTTCAAAAGTTTGATTTGCCGCCTTATGTTGTTTCTTGTCATAATGGGCTTTTGCGAGGGCATACAGAGCTTGTATCGTCATCTCCAGGGTAACTTTTCCTTTTAAAGCCAGAGAATGACTGACTTTTTCTTGATCCATGTAAGACCTCCTTTATTTTGGATAATTGGATAGTTCTGGCTTGGCAATAACCTGGAATCCGTAAGGCGCTGAAGGTTCTTCCTTCACAGTAACTACCAAGCGTTTCTGACTTCTGTTCTCACCGTCTTTCACGGCTACTACATAGGTTAGCTGATAAGTTGCTTCATCAACAATCAAGCTAGATTCCAAAATCACAGACTGCAGTTGACCTGCTTGTCTATCTATCGTTAATTGAGGAGCTACGAAATCAGCCATTTTCCCTTTATCAGAGTAAAGGGCTGGCAAAAAGTAACGTGAAAAGGCATCTAGTTCCCCTGTTTTTGACTGAATGGTTTTTAGATTTGAAAGTTCCTTGGATACGGCCGAGAGTTGCTTTTCTTGATGGTAAACTAGCGTAAATGATAAGCCAGCAAGTGTCAGACTTCCTACTAGACCAAACAACACCAGAACTCTTCCTAAATACACCCAAAAAGAGCGTTTAGAAGAGGTTGGAGGTTTGGGAGTTTCATGTTTCAAGGAAGAGGCTTCAGCTTTCTCTTCAGGAGTCTTCTCTAGATGTTTTGTTTTAGTCTGGCGCTTAAAGAGTGAGGTTTTTGCTTCTTTTGGTGCAACTTCCTTGTTATTCACCATACCAGGCTTCAGGAAGAGGCTATCTGCGATCCCTTCAAACGGCAAATAGACATCTTCTTGGTACACCACTACATTCTTTTTATCCAGTTCCTCTACCAATAAAACGGCTTCTGCCTCCTGGTGTTTAACCTTAGCATTTTCTCGCTCCAGCGCTTGATACACAAGATCCCGATTTTTATACGTTGTGGTCGTGTTTTGTGTCAGATTGGTTAAACGGTACATGTTTTTCAGCTCCTTTCAATTTTCCTTCAGCAAGAGCTGCTTTAATATCAGCCCAGGTTAAATTATGTTCAGCCAAGTAGTTTGATCGTTCCTCATGCTTGGCCAGAATGATTTGAGTTTCTAGCTGCTGCAGTTTCTCTTCTTCCTTCTTGGCCTTGGACATATAGTCAGCTAAGCGGTTTTCCGCTTTCTGTTTTTGTTTTTCCAAAGTTTCTAATTTTGTCATTGTTCCTTTTTCCCTTCTGTGCTTTGTGTTTGGTTATTGATTGGTTTGTTTAACGATGGAATACTCGCCTTTTCGCTGGCGTTCAAGCTGTCCACAATCAAAATAGGATCAATATGATTTACCAGGTATTTCCCATCTTGCTTGCTGAAGCGAATCCGTATGGTTCTTGAAGATCCTACGTTTGTTTGGGCGTTAGTATAATCATACTTCTTCTGTAACTGTGTCTGAGTGTATCTCACTTGAGCTAGGGCAACATTATTTTCTTGATCGATGTAGATGGTAGAAGACTTCATCTGTGTATCCACTACATAGCCCTTATAGGTTTGTACCGTTGGTTCTTCTTCAGAGTTCACTTCCTGATTGTAAGCAGCTTCTGTCATATAGGGCAAATAGCGATTTCTATTTTCTCCAAGATCCTGCTTATTGAAGTAAGCCGTCAAAAATTCCTTTACATATTCTTGCGTTAGTTCGCTTCCCTCTGCTTTGGTTTCTTGTTGAGTAGTTTCAGCATCCTGTTTAGCTTTCTTTTGCGCTGAGGTTGCTGCTCCAATCCAGAATACGAATCCTAGAACTAGCACAACTCCTATAAGGATTCCTCCTATTTTCAGGAGTTTCAATTTCTCCATATCTATCATTTTCATGATTTACCTTCTTTCTTTTTTAATTCGGTGTCGCAAACGTATAGTAGTAAGCTGGATAGATGACACGAAAATGGACCTTATCCTGTACTCCTTGGATATTACATTCTGAAACGAGGAATGAACCGTCTGGATTCACAGCTTCCACAATCGCAACATGGCCGTATTCATCTGGTGTTCCACCAAATCCACCTACTACTGATACAACAGCTCCTTTTGTTGGAGTTGTACTATACCGCCATCCTTTTGCGACCAGATTTGCTACCCAGTCCTGACCATTGCCAAGGTAACCATAAGCTCCTGATAAGTCTGTAATCGTTCCTAGTTCAACTAAACGATTATAGGCATACCAAGTACATTGTCCCACTTCATAACCGCTTCCTTGTTGTGTAGTCATAGAAGCCTGTGTTGGAGGGTGTTCCACTTTTGACTTATACTCTTCAGGGAAATTCCAGGAAGACGCTAACGCTCCACCTCCTCGAACTTGTTGAGTAAGAAAAGCGTGGATCTGCTTAGCGTTATTTTGGCGCTCTAGGACCTTGTCTCCAGAGTTCCCTTCCCAGTTAACCAGGAACCGCTCTGTAAGTGTCTCTACATCTTCTGTGCTGGTTAGAATTGAGGTCAGTTCAGTGATATAGTAAGGAGTATCCCCCTCCAACATAAAATCTAACTGCAGTTCTAAATCGTACCACTTTTTATCTTTTGATTTTGCATAATTCAATAATAGAGTATGCCTAGTAGAACCATCTGCTGTATCTGTCCACTGACCTAATCCTAAACCTCGATGAAGAATATTTGGATACCCACCATCATAGATAGCGGGCCCACTTATAGCTAACCAGGACTCATCATCCCAGGAAGAAGAATCAGCCCCTACTGGCGGACTAAGATAATCTCCTTCAGCACGTTTAGGATTGATATTACTTTCAGTTGCAAAGTTTCCAAGCATGGCTGCCAAACCATTATCTGTCAGCCCTGGTACCTTTTGCTTCAAGTAGTCTTTTATCGCTCGTGATTTTTGTCCTAAATCACCATCAAGTGTAGTAATGACTGAGGTTGTCTGATTGTACGTGACAGATTGAAAGTAAAAGCCTGGATTGACTGATGTCCACTTTTCTTTCTTATCCTTTGTCTCTTTTTCCTCCAATTTTTGATACTGAATGACCTGGTAACCATTTGCCGTTACCTTCCCAACCTCGTCTCCAGCTTTGACCTGATCACCGTCAGAAACACGGATATTTCCTACCTCTTCATAAGTAAAGATGGCTTTATCTGTTTTGATGGATACAGTAGTATCATCTGTCACACTGACTTGACCGTCAATAGGAGCTCTTAGAGCTTGTCCTGTTGAAGCTTTTAGTTGTGTTTTCTCATAGATTTCACTCTTAGAGGTATAACCAAACCGCTTCAGGATAACTAGAGGAGCATGATAAGAAGGGTCGTCTTCCTGGTAAAAGGGATTAGCTAGTTCTTGATAAGATGGGTATCGACCAACTTCTTTAGTCAAATCCTCTAGCTCTTTATACTCTTCTAACTCGCTATCACTCAACTTAGTCCACTTGAGATCTGACGAGGGGCCATATAAGTCAGCCATCTTTTTCAAGTTGTGAGGGTCATCATTCAAATGATTCCAAAGATCATTCAAGGCATCTGAATAGTGATTGAAACCTAATATTCCAGCCCATTCACCACCAGTCCCCTCATTCCAGTTACTTTCTGGTTTCCACTCACTACCGTAGCGAAAGTTCATGAAAAAGATCATGTCATCGATGTTGGTCCAATAGTCTACCTTATCATTTGACTTCTCTCGATCTCGTTTACTAATTTGAAGCCATGACTTGTTCAGGTCAAATTCATTTTGTTGGACAGGACCACTGCCTCCAAACATGGCCATAAATGCCCCAAATACTGCAAAGATGAGGAACATTAAGAAATAGGACTTGACAGCTAAAGGATTGGATAAGATGGAACGCAGGGGCTTTGTCGCAACCTTCAAAACCTTTCCTGTCCCTCTTGACACCTTCCCAAACTTTGAACCTGCAAGTCGCTTTCTGGCCTGTTTCATCTTTTTGCTGAGTTTTCCTTCCCAGGAGAACTCTCTAGGTGTTCGAGTATATCCTCGCCCTCTGATGAAATTATAACTTCTATTGAGCTGTCCATAGCTGTGCTTGATTGAATACTTGGATAATTTTCCTACAGCATTTAACGCTCTTTTAGAGGCGTTTATCTGGTACTTAAATTGACGAATGTTTTGCCTCGCCTGAACCCAGTCTCCAAGAATTTCATTATCCCTGACTGTCTTCTCAACGTCGTGTCTCGCTTTCATTCGAGCACTTTGTTTTGCACGTTTCTTTAGGCGGTTAGGGATATAACTGTCATCAGCCTTTTTAGCTCGTTTATAGAGCGTTGTTGCAATTTGTTTTTCTAACTTTGCTCGATCACGTTGTTGCTTAAAGAAAAGACCTCTAGCTGTTGCTTGAGGTCCTTTATGTAGTTTATAATCTTTGTTCGCTAAGCGATAATTCTTCTTAGCTTCTTTAAATGCAACTTTTGAGTCTAAACGTGCTTCTTTAGGCTTTTTTTCAGCATTGAGGGCTAATCCTTCTTTGATTCTTCGCTTGCGTTCCTGTTTTAATTGTTTGCGATTACTTTTAGACAAAAGAAATTACCTCTCTTTCTATTTTTTTAACTATCTGTCGCAACCAATTGATACAGTTTGGTATCTTTAGGGATAGGATTTTCAAATGGAACAATCGTATCTCCAGCTACGATCAAACCAGTACCTTTTGCTTTTGGTCGCAAAACAAATCGCTCCAGTGAAGGTGTAAGAGGAATTACCTGCTCCAGGGCTTCTAGGTCTGTCCGCTTCAGCTTCAGGAGGGCTAGAAACTCACAGTTTGCGACTAGCTTTCTACCTTCCTCTGTAGATAAAACAGTCTCTGGGTTCTGGGTAATCCCTGTTGGAATAGCCCCGTACTTACGAATACGTGAGTATAGCTCTGTAAAGAAGGTTGCTTGCAGTTTATTTTTGAAGTATAGCTGCAACTCATCGAAGTACAACCATGTAATAGCTTTTCCTTGATTATTGACTACCTGGTTCCAGATGAAGTCCTGAATCACCAGGAGGGCAAATGGCTTCAATTTACCACTCAACTGCTTCAGATTGAAGATAATAAAGCGACTATTCATATTGACGTTTGTAGGATGTGCGAAAATATCATTTGATCCAACCGTATAAGGTTCAGCCTTCAGCGCCAACTCCTTGGCCACATCTTCAGGTTGTCGTTCTAAAACTGATTGCCAATCCTTAAATGTTGGTTTTTCAAATTCCTCATAGGTCTTTCTCGTTACACGGTCAATCATCGCAAATTCATCGTCTGATACCTCAGAGAATATATTTTCAAACAAGGTTGATAAGAGGTTTGATTTTTGGCCAATCGGGTCACTATCTTCTGCCTGCAGTTTATCCTTATCAGGAAGATCCAACAAGTTAAAGTGATGTTGCGATCCAGGAGCGATTGTGATAATTTCTGCATCCAATTCTCGGCCAATACCAGTGTACTCATCTTCAGGATCGACGATAATAATATTATCTTCAGGGTAACGTAGAGTTGTAGGAATTATCTCTCCACCTTTAGCAAGAACAGACTTCCCTGATCCTGACGTTCCAAAGATACAACCTGAACCTGTATTCAAGTCTTTCTTACGGTCAACTGTGATAGCGTTCTTAGATAGCTGATTCTGGCCATAATAAATTGCACGTTGACTGCTAGATCGAAGATCTACGTTGGTAAATGGGACTTGTGTGGCCAAGTTACTGGTAGTCATATCTCTCATAAAACGGCGTTTTACGTTGATAAATGGAATCCCAATCGGTAGAATCGTATTCAAGGATTCTTCCTGGTACAAGTAACACTTATCCAGTTCTACCGTATTCTTACGGACAGATCGTTGAACCTGCTCAGTGTAGATATTCAACTCTTCCAGAGTGTCAGCCATGAAGAAAATCGTCATCACACCTGAAAACATTTTTTGGTCATTGTCCTGGAGTTCTTCAGTCCATTTCTCTGTTTCACGAGATGTCTCCACAGCCTTCCCACCAACAGCAAGATCACTTCCGTAACCTTCTTTTGCTGCAGCCTTCTGACTTTTGATCATTTCCCTACGTACACTTGACTTAACTGTCTTGATTTTCTTTAGGGCATCTGCAGTATCATAGGGCTTCGCATGCAGACTGATAGCCAGTTCAATTCCTGTATCCAGGATATTCTTAATCAGTTTGTCATTCAAGAAGGTAGGATATTGTCTAACATACATCACCCTTGCGAAACAATCATCAATTTTCATATGATCTTTTTCAAACTTCAGATAGTTTGGAGCTACAAAGTCCCTGGTTGATAATCCAGAAATAGCAATGTCTTCATAGTTGAAATCAATAAAACCTTCTCGCCTCAAGAGTTTTCGGAAGATAAGAAGACGATCTAATCCCTCTAACTCCTTAAAGGAGATTCCTAAGCCACTGTACTGACTTTCAATAACGCTGGCTGTATCATCGAGGATTCTTCTAGCTTGATGATCCTGGTCTGTTTGGGTTGTAATCGTCAGATACTTTTCTACCTTGAAGGTATTTTGTTCCTGAGAAAAACGATCATTGATCATCGCATTGTATTCTTTACGATAATCATCATATCCGTCTCCAACCAAATCATAGCGAATAGAAGATAAGCTATTGCTTTCTACCCTACGATTTAGGATCAATAGCTGCATATCATTATCAATATCCAGCGAATTAAAAATATCAGCGTTTGTTTCAATGATATCAATTCGCTCATCATCTGTTGCAGTAATATAGCTTGTATCACCTAGGCGATAGGTCTTTGAAAATTGATCATTTGTAATTTTCATGAGCCCATCAGGCATCAACCATTGATAATTAAGACTATTCTGTGTAGATGCCGTCATGGTACGTCTTAGACGTTTGGCCCGTTCCCGTTCTTCCTTAGAGAGTTTCAGGGTTTTCTTTCGGCCGAATAAATTCATTTCTTGTATATTCCTTTCTGTCATAATCTGTCTGATAAGATCGTTCCTGCTTAGTCAAAAGGAAACGAACCTCATCTTTAATTTTTTCATCAATATAACACCCGAAAATAACAAAAGGCGCTAATAACAAAATATCAACGCCATAAAGGATTATATCAGGTGCCTTCAGCCAATAGAGAATAGTAGTGACAACTACTGTCAATGCTATCCCAAATAGTAGCACTAACTGTCTCAGTGTCATATACCCTATAACTGGCCTTTCGTAGCTATCTAAAGCCTTTAAAAATTCACTGCCTAAACGTGTCATTCTGTTCCTTTCTTCAGTACCTTTTTAGCAAATTCCTTCCTAGTTCACCTGCATGATATTCTTAGCCATGCGTTGGCTACCAAATAGCATAATGATGTAAATGATTCCTTTTGCAATGGCTACGAGTGCAGTTATAAAAGCTCCAGTATTGCTAAGTGTCAATAAATCATTCGTGACAATAGCTGGATAAAGCATGGTCACAACCACTAAAATCAATCCCTGAAGGACAGCAGCAGCATAGAGCTTAAAGAAACCGAGGCAGATCGGGCGTAAGCTATCCACCATGTAACAAGCGACAATAATTTTAGCGATTCCCTTATACGTGTAAAGCGTAAAGGAACGTAACAGGATCAACAACTTAGTCGATATCTGACCGACAAAATCAACAACCGCATAAACAATTTTAAAGAATGATTTCTCAATCATACCCAAACCTTTAAAATCTGGTGGCTCAGAACTGAAAGGATCTGTAGCATTCTTGGCTACTAACTTAATGATAACATTGAACAACCATGACAAGGCATCAAAAATCGCATCCACATAGAGGATAAAAAAGAGTGCGATAGCATACTTGAGGATTTCTTCAATCCAAAGCTGAAATGACAGCTCTCCTCCATTGCTTTTAAGTTGTTGGTGCCAATTCATGAGGTTGATCCCCATAAAAAGGAGAAGGAGCAAAATTGCTACCTTCCCCATCGATCCTGAAACAGTTTCCATCAATTCATAGGCTGTCGCATTATAGTCTTTCAGACTCATGGTTAGTTGATCAAGTGTGGATTGGTCCATAAAACCACCTCCTCTTTCTTCTTCATCCTAACCAAGAGATTGAAGACCTGTTGCTAAAGCTGTAAAGAGTGCTTTTAGGACGGCGCCAAGAAGAGCGCCTAAAATCAAACTTTGGATCCCTTTATCCTTCTTGTCATCCAATTCACGTTTGATTCCTACTGCTAAGTCCCAGGCACCCCAAGCGGCCCAACCAATACCGATAATCCCACCGATATTCCCAATTTTGTTAATAAAATCTACAACTGCATCCATTATTTTTTTCTCACTTTCTTTTTATAAAAAGGTGCTAAAAAAATCCTTAGCACCTAAATTGTTTATTCAATACTATGTTTCATCCGTTGGACGAAAGGTTAGAGAGAGGGCTGTAATCACCGCTAAGACAACGATAATAGTCGTTTCCCACCAATAGTAGATGGGGACCTTTTGAGGAAAGAAAAAGTTAGTCATAAGCCAATCTAACTGCTTCTCTACATCTGCAGAGGGACCTGATTTTGTTATCCAAAAATATATTTCCCAAAAAGCAGCATAGCCTAGGACAACTACAATCTTAAATACTACCCAACCAATTGCTGTCGCAATCAAGCTCTTAATCAGATTAAAGATAAAGAGGAGAAACATGAGTGGAGTCGCAACCATCAAAACGGCAGCTCTCGCAATTACACTCGGTAGATTCTTTATTCCTGACCAGATGGCTTTTCCTAGCCAACTGAGGCCTTTTTTCCACTTCTTCTCTTCTTCAGGCTTAGTGACTTCTGATTTTTTTTGAGTTGGAGTGTAGTATCTATATCCACTTCTAGTCACATGTGCATCCATTTTCGTGTCCTTTCTCATCTCTCTTCCCCCTCTTTTTTTGGCTTCATTATACCATAGATGAGGGGGAATTTCTAGATGTTCTATTTTTTATGTTTACGAAGCCCTGCTCCTGCAAGACTCAACAATCCCAAAAACATTCCCCAAGTTGGAAGCATGCTTGCTGCAGTTCCAGTGTTTGGCAGCGATGCTTGTGGTTGTGGCTTGCCTGGTTCTTTAGGCTCTGGTTTTGGAGGTTCTGGCGTTGTGGTTGTCACTTTAGCCGTCATCTCTTGTAAATTAACTGTATTGATGAAGGTATTTTCAACCTTCCCAGCTGTAATGCGTTCGACTTCTAGATAGAAGTCTGCATCGAAGCTACCCTTGACTCCTAAAGAATTTAGGAAGTCCTGGTTGATAACGTAAGACCATTTGCCTGCTTTTTCGTCCCATTTGACGGTCACGATTTTCTTAAGGAAGTTAGGATCCGTATCCTGGTTCACTTCAAACAAGAAAGCATAAGCTGTACCTTTAGCAAGAAGGTCACCAGCTTTGACTACTTTACCATTCTTCAGGATGACATCATATGGCAAGATAAGGTCTTTAGTAGCTGTGTACTCTGTCCCCTTGAAAATCCCTGACCACTTACCTGTATATCGATCATGAACTACATCCAACTGGTCACTACCGTCATATTGGAAGAGGCTATCGTGCTTAGCAGGCACGGTTACGCCATCTAGTAGATAGCGAATATATTGGCCAATCTGTACTTCTTGGCCGTCCAAGACTTTTTTATTATCCTTTTGATCCAGGGCATGTTTCTCTGGATTCACATCAGGAACTGAGACAGTGACAAGGTTTGATTGATAAGCATTGCCAAAGTCAATTTGTTTAAAGTCATTCTCGACTTTCTCCCCTGCTTGAACCAGGAGCTTAGCTGGAAGATCAATCATCACGTTTTTATTTTGCTTCACGTAATTTTGGTAGAAACTCTTGGAATCTTTTGCTACCCAGAGATAGAATTCACCCAGCGGATTTAAGTTCAATTCCTTCAGGATTTTATTGATTGCATCTGTACGTCCTTTGTCTGAAAGCACGTGATACATATCAAAGAGATTTTTCACGTCTTGACCTGCTGCAGTCATCTTGATCTTGCTGTGGTCAACTGTGAAGGCTTTGTCTTGAACATCATCCAAGATTGCAAACTTCTTGCCAAGTGCTTGACTTGAAGCAAGAGTCTTAGTGTATGGACTATAATCAGTCACCAATCGGAAAGTCACGTTGCGATCAAATGTTGTCGCTGCGTTTATATTCTTACCAGAACGATCCAGAACAGCTTTGACTGGTTTAGGTGGCTTCGGTGTGTAGTTCGTAACAGTGTTTGAGAAAACTTCGTAGTTATTCACTAACACTTTATAAGTGTTGTCATAGAAGCCCTTATCATAGATTGGCTTCCAGGTAATAACTGGAGCTTCTAGGCGTTTCCCTTCGTAAGTTGCAGTAAAGGTGTAAGTATTCTTTCCTGTATCGTAAGCAACGCCCCATCCAGCTTTCTCTGCAGCTGCTTTTGTGATAGCCACATCAGGAACTGCTCCAGCTTCGAGTGGATCAATGATGGTAATCTTGTCCCCTTTTTTCAGGTTCGCATAGATATTGTCATGATTCAAGGTGTAGGTCTGAGTAGCATTTTTAACCACTGTTTGGCCATCTGTGTTAGTCTTGTCTGTATCTGCTACAGATTTGCTGACAACTGGCTTATACTGTAACTTGTAGCCGTGATAGCTTGCAGACAATTTCTGATTTTTAGTTTCAGAAAGAGTTTTAAGACCAAGAGCAGGTTTGGCTGGATTTTTCGCATTGACCAGGTTAGCACTGATTGAATCAGGTTTGACAGGTTTCACAGTTGTTTTTGTGATAGTTGCAGTAGCTGGAACTTCAACAACTGGAGTTACAACCTTCGTATTCAAAGCGAACCAATAGGTTTGGCCATTTGGACTTTCTGGTCCATCCCATTGAATAAATTCGGTTGTGAAGGCTGTCCCTTCCTTAAAGACACCAAGAGCAGCACCCTTGTATTGGTAAGGTGAGTCAGATGTATCCCAAAGATGCCCTACATCTTCTTGGCGGTTGTACTCTTCAGCGTAAACATAACCGTAATCTTTGTTTTCTGTAACAGTGGATCCGTTAATTTCAACATGAGTTCCGTTAATGGCTTTCGCACCTTCCCAACCAATACGATTGTGATTGAGTGAGGAATAGGTTAGGGTTGCAGGAGTCTTTTCACTTGCTTGGAAGGCTACTTCTTTCCCATCCACATTGTAGTAGTAGGTATCCGTAACCAAGAAATTCATGTAGTCTGCTGCTCCACCAGCTCCATCATTACGAGCTACTACGAATCCTTCTGTTGGATCATTCAAGACATAGACATCATTCAATCCTGTCTTCCCTTGATTAAGAATCTCGAATTTTCGATGGATACGAGAAATATCATGCTTTTTACCATCTGCAGTTGAAACAGTCAAGCCTTTCAGATTAGTGTAGTCAACTTCTGTTTTCCATCCAGTGCCAACATCCTTGTATTTCAAGACTTTAGTCGAGTCAAGAACACGAGTATAGCCTGACGTTCCATTTGAGGAAGCGATGTAATCTTTAGTGGTTACCTGCGCTCCTGGAGCAGAGGACTCTACTGTTGCTTCAGGATTTGCTGTCGCAACGCTAAGGGCTTGCAAGACTACTTCTTTAGTGTAGCCTTCCGTGCTTGTCTTAGCTCGAAGCTCATCGTACTTCTTCTGCCATTCAGCTTGAGCCTGCTTAGCTTTGTCATAAGCTTCTTGGTTTTGTTTCCCAATTTGCTTAGCTTCATCAGCTGAAGAAATTTCTTGGGTTTTAGAATTGAGAAGTACACCAGTGTTTTTCAATTCAGCCAACTTACGATCAGCATCCTGATTGACTTTTTGACTAGCAGTTTGGCTTTCTGAGTAGGCATCAAGAAGAGCCTTGTTGAGCTCAACTTTTCCTTTTGCGGTCGCAATAGCTTGTTCATTTTGCTTTTGTAGCGCTTCTACTTCTGCGACTGAAGAGACTGTACGTGTCACTACATTAACTGTTACGTCCTGTTTCTTCAACTCTGTAGCAGCGGTTTCTACAGCCTGATTCAAAATCGTAGCTTGTTTGACAGTAGCATCATACTTAGATTTTTCACCCAGGTATTTTGTTACTGCTTGTTGGTTATCTGACAAGACCTGTTTAGCTGTTTGAGTAGCTTTCTTGTTTTGGTCTGCTGTCCCATCTGCGGCAGTCGAACTGTCATTGGTCACTGAGACAGTTGTTTCCCCTCCATGCTTGGCTTTTTCATCAGCTACAAATTTATTGTTAGCGTGAATAGCTTCCTGTGCTTCCTTGAAAGCTTCGTTGTTTTGAACTTGTTTTGTAGTTGTAGCTTCAAGTTCCTGAACTTGTTTATCCTGATCTTGTTTAATCTCAGACTTAGACTGTTCAAGTTTTGGAGCAGTGGTATCTGTCCCCTTATCAACTGACTGAGTCTCAGAAACATTTACCCCTGCTGCTTTTGCTTTTTCAGCAGCCTTTGAGACTACTGTATTATCAATTGCTACAGGCTGGCTTCCTGTTGCTTTACCAGCTTGTGTAGCATACATGTTATTGTCGTTTTTGCTTTCAGGTTGTACTGCTTCATCCGCAAATGCTGAACCTGCAGAGAAGGATACAAAACCTGCGATTGCAATAGCTGACGCTAAACCTTTAGCCCATTTTTTCTTACGGAAATATCCGTGTCCTTTTGTTTTTTCTGTCATTTAATTGTTTCCCTTTCCATTTCACCTTAAAACATTTTCTTCTTGTAGACATAGCTGACTGCTGTCAACAACATGGCTCCAATAGCACCCAGAATACTTTCTGCAGTCCCAGTGTTTGGAAGTGTTTTGAGTTTGCCTTCTGAATCAGTAACAGAGATAGTCTTATCTTCGTTAACTGTTCCACCAACTTCTTCTGGAGCCACTACAGAACCATCTGAAAGGACTACGTTTCCGTTTTGGGTGCTAACAATAGACGCACCTGTATTTGTTTCAACGGGCTCTTTAGTTACATCATGGACAACCTGTCCAGTTGATGTAGATGTTGTCCCAATTTGTGACTTTCCTTGCTGATTCGCTTGATCAGTAGTTTTTGGCTTTTCATCTGGAACACCATCTAAGCTACCTGCGTTATCTTTATCTTGCGCCTTATCTGAAGGCGCTGGTTTATCAGCTGGCACTCCGTCAAGACTTCCTGCGTTGTCTTTGTCTTGTGGTTTATCTGATGGTGTTGGAACACCATCGAGGCTACCTGCATTATCCTTATCCTGTGGCTTATCAGAAGGTGCTGGTTTATCAGTTGTCACTCCATCAAGACTTCCTGCGTTGTCTTTGTCTTGTACACTTGGCGTTGTTGGGTCAACTGGAGTAACTGAAGGCTCTGTTGGCTGAACTGCTGGAGCCTCTGTTGCTGTTGAAGCGCTAGGTGCTGTTGGAGTAACTACTTCTGTTGTTGGAGCTGAAGAATCAATTGGTGAAAGTTCGTCTGCTGATACATAACCAGCTTGTGCAAGTGCGATAGTTGAAAGTGCTAGTGTAGCTAATACTTTTTTCTTGTTCATTTTAATTTTTCCTTTTCTTTATTTATTTTTCGGGTTATAGCCTTTTCCAGTTAAACGAAGCTCCATTCCTGATGGTGTCTTAACTTTTCGAGCTATAACTTGAGCATCTCTCTTAATAGTGCGAATTTGATCATAAACCTTTTTATAAGGCAAATGAAATTCAACATCCCTTAAAAGACCGTCTACGTATCCTCTAGCCTGTTTGACTGCATAGTCTGGCTTCAGAATAAGGTCTGTGCCGTCCTCTAAGCGAGCTGTCGCACCTCCTTGTTTTCCTAAATTTTTTAAGTCCTTTAGGCGGACGGTTATTTCATCTGTCATAGATTTCTCCTTGAAGTTGAAAGGCGAAATAACGCCGTGCTGTGTAAAAACGTATTTTTACATCGGTATTTCATGCGCTGGGTTTATAGTCTAGGAACCCTTACTCCTTCAGCTTATGATCATTATCATGCTTTTTCGTTCAGTGGCTGGACTAGATATCCTTTTCTAGTTTGCTACTCGCCCCCGTTTCTTTTTTATCCATAGCCACGCTGCATCAGGGCAAGCCTTGTATTCAGTTTTCAAAGGTCTGTAGTTTAATGACTTCTCGGTCAATATAGATTTAACTTTACTAGGTTTAGTCCGATTCTGATCCTAACAGGTAGTCAATGGTTACACCAAAGTATTCTGCTACTTTTTTAGCATTTTCAAGACTTATCTGACTATATCCTGTTTCCCAGTTCGATATGGTGTTACGAAATACTCCTATCTGATCAGCCAAGGCTTGCTGAGACAGTCTAGACTGCTTTCGTAATTCTTTAATACGATTTTGTGTTTGTTTCCTCACATCTACTTGTCTCCTTCTTCATTTGGACTTGATAGTATTTCATCATCCAGCAAAGAAGCATTATCCACTTCCTTTATAACTTTGCCAATAGTACAACAAAAGAGCAATAATAAACCGATAACAAATATAATCATTAACCCTAGCTTAAACATTACTATTCTCCTGATATTGTTCCTTATTTTGTCCGATAAGTTATCTTCTTCACCCATCGAGGATTGATAGAAAACGGCGGAGTCGCTGATGGAAAATTCATACTCGCTCCTGTTCCAAATGAACTTGATACCAATTTTTCTAGTTCCTCTAAGTTGGAAGTGACGGAAATACTGTCTACCGTTTTATCAAAATACTCTACAATCATTTCAATCTCTTGAACTGGTTGAGAAGGTGTAGCCTTCACAGCTTGTAATCTGTTCATTCTCTCTTGGTTATTAAACAATCCCATGAAATCAATCCTCTTTCTGTTGCCATGATGAGAAAATTTGGCTGAGTTTCTCAGCTCTTTCTTTTTTCGGTAAATCAAAAACAGCTTTAGGAACCATGTAGATTTTCTCCTTCGGGCTACGACCTATCGTTAGCACTTTACCATCAATTGGTCTAAATTCATCTTTTAACATGTTTCAACTCCCTTAGACAATTCTGATAAATAGCTATTGAGTTTCGTCTCCGACAGTTTATCTGGATAATAATATGCAATCAGACTAGGGCACTCATCAGGGAATTTTCTAGCGTGCTCACTTTGTCCTGATAGCTCCAGGAAACCATGTTCTTTTTCGATAAGCAGTGCCATTTTCCAGAAGCGAATCATCATTTTGTAGAAGTACGCTGGAACATTCTGGATTGGTTTTCCTTCAGCCTCTCCTGTTTTAATTTTGAAAATTAATTTATCAAGCTCACGTTCAAGATCTCGCAGCCAAACCTCTCCATAAATTTCCTGATCAGCTAAGAGGTTGTTGTAATTCTTCTCAACTTGACGTTTTGATTGATAGATTTTATTTTCAAGAATTTTTGCATCTTTTCCAAACAAACTGAGTTTCTGAACTAGTTGAGGAGAAAGAAAACCATGTTGCCCCATTTTAAATGCTTCAGAGATTGATAAATCAGAAAGAGATGATTCGCTCTTGTATCGATTAGTATCGTAAAGAGTATCAATCTTACTCTTCTCTGTATTTATTCCGTCCGATTCGTGGACGTTTTGAAGTCCATTTTGCGGACGTCCGTTTTTGATACTTTCGCTATTACCAATGCTTTGGGGTACTTTTTCATATAGAACTTTACCAAAGGCATTAACCCTCTTCAGTAACTCACCATCAGCTGAATAGTGCTCCACTATTTCTAAATTAGCATCGACTAGCTGAAGATAAAGTCTATTCGGCTTATTGAGTCCCTGCCTAACTTCTCGTAAGAGACCATGTTCTTGTAGTTCTTTCTTGATCTTAGTAACCTTCATCTTTCCCTTATCCAATAGCAGCATCAGGTCAGAAACTGTAAAAATTAGAAAGACCGCTCCATTTTCATCAACGTAATCTCTATTTCCCTTCTGGAATGAACTGATACTTAATTTACAGCGATTATAAAGAGCGCCATAAGCTAACTTAGCATCAGATGAAAGACCCGTGTAAGAACTAGTCAATTTGACATAGCCGTTCTCATTGTGTTGAATACGGGTGAAAAAGATTTCTGGAATTTGATAAAAAGTTAGAGTGGCTAGTTGGTCAATCGTGATATCTGCCATTAGTAGCCTCCTACAACTTGTAATCTCAAGCCACCAGCTTCAGGAAAATAGACAAGATGAGTTTGTTCTAACTCTTCAATAGCTGCAATAGCACGGCTTTTAGTCCATCCCATTGTATTCATCAAATCTAAAATCATTACGTCTCTAGTCAATCTTGAGACCTTTGTTTGGTGTTGTTTCATAGGTAATCCTTTCTTGTCACAAACTAGTGTTAATTCACAGCTATATCATAATGTATAATGAGAAATTCTATTTTAAAGGGACAATCAATAAATTATCGAACTATTTCCTTTATCTGTTTGATAATATCTCTTTCCTTTTTATCAAGTTCTATGTATTCCTGTAGGAGTTTTGACTTTTTTTCACTGATAAAAGAAAGTTCTTTAACTAACTCTATCAATATTGTTGCGTTTGGTTTATTAGCCATAGAGTTCTCTTCATAACCGAGGAGATATGGGATAGATACTCCGAAATATTCTGATAGTAGTTGCGCATTTCTGGCATTAGGAATTCGACTTCCCTGATTATAATTTCCAACAGTAGAGTAACCTATTCCAGTTGCCTCACTTATCTCCTTCAGGGACATCCCCCTATCTCTAACAAGTGACTGGAATGGGGTCATCTTTTTGCTTCCGTCAGTACCAGAATTATCATCTAGTCCTAGTAAGTATGGGAGTGTTACTCCAAAATAGTTTGCGAGAATCTTAGCATTTTCTACAGTGAGATTCGTTTTCCCATTTTCGTATTTTCCGTACTGAGACTGGTTAGTATTCAAAACTTTTGCCAAGTCAGCTTGAGTCAGTCCTTTTTCTTTTCTTAGTTTTTTAAGTCTATTAGACATCCGGATTCCTCATTCTGTAGTATTTATTGAATAACCTCCAAGCTTTAAATGGGTTTTGTCTAGAATGATTTTCAAAAAATACGACATAATAACAACCTTTATTCAAGACTTTTTCAAAATCATTTTTCGATACAGATAAACCGAAATCTTCACGATCGCCAAGACCAAGTAAAAAATACTTTCCCCATCGTTTTTTTACTGGGACACTCCTAAACATCAGTTCATTAAGTTCTAGTGATTCTTTTGAATAATCAAAGCTATAAATATAGCATGCCACCAATACTTTCTTGCCAAACATTCCTTATTTCCTTTCACACATACCCCATCAATTCTGGATTAAACTCCAGAGTCAACCACAAGGCTTCATCCTGAGTCAATTGGCTAGTTTGTCCCCAAGTTCCATCTCTAGCTCTTCTGGAGTAAGGATAAGTGCCAAGCTCAATTCTAGGACATAATTCATGAATAACATCATCTTTCATAACTCTCCAGAGAAGACTAGAAGGTCTATAGTAATAGCCGTCCCCAAGCCAAACTCTATTGAGATCATCGTATACAGATACTTTTTCATCAGAATTTCCTTCAGGGATACAATCAACCATATTTTCATTCTTATCAAGATCTATTACATCGAAAATTTCTAACGAATCAATATCCATAACAATTTCAATATTATCTGACATTTTTTCTCCTTTCCTTAATTTTTGCAACGAAAAAAGAGAGCGATTTTCTCGCTCTCTCAGGTTATATGATATTTAATTTTTCACTTTCCCAAAACTCTAGACACTTAGCGGAGACTTTTTTTATTTAACATAAACAACTCCAAGTTTACCAAAAGCGACTTCCCCACGGATAATCAAGGTTTTGTTTGTTGGCGCTACAGGAGCATCTGCCTTAGCTGCACCAAAGGAGGTTTCTACTTTCAGATCGACACGCCAGTGTTGTGGAACATAGACAGTTGCATTCCCGAAGGCCACTTCAATATTTAAAGTTGCAAAATCACCTAGCATCTCTGCATTATCATAGTAGATTTTAGCATCCCCAAAAGCGACTTCCACTTGGTCATCTACGAGATCTTGATCTTGCTTATAGAAGGTCCCGCTACCAAAAGCGACTTCCTTATCCGTGACGACTGTTTTTTTCCCATTGTACCACCATTTTTTTTCATTCCAGAACTTACTTGAATGCGTCAGATAACCAACACCTAGCACTGCTAAGATGCTAGCCCAAAACAAAGACTGGTTTGGAATAGGAAAAATGTTATAAAAATGATTCGCAATCATTAAGGCTACTAGAGCGGTAAAAACTGCTGATGTTAGATGACGACGAAGCAAAGCTTCAACTGATTGGTAAGCAAAAAAGGCGATACCAATCAAAGGCCATATCTTGCCATCCAAAGAAGGAATTCCAAAATTCCCTTGCAGCAAGATCCAAGCCGCTAAAACCAATAAAACAATACCAAATGCTTTCTTTTTCATGTTTTTTACCTCATGTTTCTTAGATTTTCTTTTAGGAGGGATTGGTAATGCCGCGAGACATGAACCTCCTTGTGCGTCTGATAAAAGGAAATGGTGCCCGTTCCTGAAAAGGACTTGTCCACTGAGTAAATCTGACGGATGTTTGCGATCGTTGACTTGGACACTCGACTAAAATAGCGAGGCAGGATGGACTCCAACTCATAGAGCTTGAGACGTACTTCATAGGCTTCCTTCTGGTTATGAGCGTAAATCTTGCTCCCTTCTGTTTCAAAGAAGAGAATTTCTGACAGGTCTAGATAATATTCACCTGTCCCCTTGTAAAAAGTCAACCTCGGAGCCTTTGACTCTTGCAAGAGTCGTTGCAAATCTGCAATTTCATCTGTCAAAGTGGGGGTCTTGATGACAATTTCAGTCTCCTCTAAATTGTCGTCAATCTCAATTCGTAACTTCATCACATCTCCTTTCTGACTCTACTATATCAAAGCTAAGATAGGAATACAAGGGCAAAAAAGCAAGTGGTCTATATGAAGCAGTAAGTGGTTGTAGGACCAGCCTAACTTACATATCAGAATAGGAAGAAAAGGAACCCCCACAACAGACCGCAAATATAGCCAACCAAGACGTCCTTTGGATAATGCACACCACCTAAAACCCTCACCAAGCCCAGCAAAGCTGAAAAGAGCAGGCATGCTAAGCCAACAGGTAGACTAGCATGCAGACTGGCCATGGAGATGATGGTTGCCGAAAAGACATGGCGACTGGGCATCGACTGTCCCGAACTATCCTTGTCAAGCAGAGGACTGATGTCCCAAGTTTCATAAGGTCGTGGGTGGTTGATTTTCTTACGAAAAAGAGACAAAATCACAAAACCTGATGCAGGGATAAGCACATAAACCCCAACTTGCTGACCCAATCCTAGTTGCAGGTAAGTGGTGACTAGCAAGATCAGATAGACCAAGGGCATGGCGACTGTCATCAAGCGATTAAAACTGCGTAACAGAAATAGAAGGGTGGGATGGCTGGTGAGCCTGGAACTGATATTTCGATACCATTCTTGATAATTTTTCATTTATGCTTCTCATTCATTACCTTGTTTTCGTCTACAGGTGAGACGTTTGTCTTCTAGTATAGTGCAGAAAAAGAAGGCCGTCAAGCCTTCTTTTGATTTATTCTTCTGCTTCGTCTTCTGTAAATTGACTATTGTACAGGTCAGCGTAGAAGCCACCTTGCGCCATCAACTCCTCATGGTTGCCTTGTTCGATGATATTGCCATCTTTCATGACAAGAATCAAGTCGGCATTACGAATCGTTGACAAGCGGTGGGCAATGACAAAGGAAGTTCGACCCTCCATCAAACGGTCCATGGCTTTTTGAATCAACTCCTCTGTACGTGTGTCGACTGAAGATGTCGCTTCATCCAAAATCAAGAGTGGTGCATCTTTGAGAAGGGCACGAGCAATGGTCAAGAGCTGTTTTTGTCCAACAGACAAGGTCACGGTGTCATCCAAAACAGTATCGTAGCCATCTGGCAAGGTCATGATAAAGTGGTGGATTCCCACAGCCTTGCTGGCTTCCATCATTCGTTCATCACTGATGTCTGTTTGATTATAGATGAGATTATCTCGAATGGTTCCTTCAAAAAGCCATGTGTCCTGCAAGACCATTGAGAAGGCATCGTGTACTTCTGAGCGCTTCATATCCTTGGTATCCACACCATCGATACAGATACTTCCCTTATCTAGCTCATAGAACTTCATCAAAAGATTGACAATGGTTGTCTTACCAGCCCCAGTCGGTCCAACGATTGCGACCTTTTGACCTGCATGAGCTATCGCAGAAAAATCATGGATGATGGTGCGCTCTGGTGTATAGCCAAAGGACACATGATCAAAGACTACTTCCCCTTTCATATGGGCCAATTGTCTCTCCTTATGAGATTCATCCTGCATCTCTGCTTCAGCTAGAAATTCTAATACACGTGTCATGGCTGCACTCGCTTGTTGCAAGCTCGTAATCCCTTGGGCAATCTGTGACAGAGGTTGGGAGAAGGTCCGTACGTAAACCATAAAGGCTACAATAATCCCTATTGTGATATGCCCTTCTAACGCCAGCGCAGCTCCAACGATGATGACTAATACATAACTAAAGTTCCCAATAAAAATCATGGCTGGCATCATGATACCAGAGATAAATTGAGATTTCCAGATACTGTCATGCAAGTCTTGGTTTAAACCAGCAAATCTCGCTTTGGAGGTGTCCACTGCGTTGTAGCTGGTCACTACATTATGGCCAGAGTACATCTCCTCCACATAACCATTGACGGCTGCTAGATTATTTTGTTGGGCTTTAAAATAACCCTGTGACTTGGCCATGATTACGGAAACCGCCGCAAAACCAACAAGGGTTGATACAACGGTTACCAATGCCAAAATCCAGTTCATCCCAAACATGGTCACCAAGACAGCAATCAACAAGAAACTAGCTGAAAGAACTGTCCCTAGACTTTGGTTGAGAGATTGCGCTGCTGTATCCACATCATTGGTCACGCGCGAAAGGGTATCTCCTTGTGAATGACGGTCAAAATAGCCAAGTGGCAAACGATTGATTTTTTCAGCGATTGCTGTCCGCAAGCGTTTTGAAAAATGCTGAATGCTCGTTGAAAAGATATAGGCCTGTGTATAATTAAGGATAGCTCCAAATACATAGAGAATCACTAAAAAGCTAGCAATGTTTGACACAGCTACCAAGTCGATTTCTGTAGCCAAGCCATCTGAAATCAAGTTAGTAATTTCTTTAATCTTAGTTGGACCATAAACGGTAATGATGCTTGAAATGACCGCAGCCACAACTGCTATTAGGAGAGGGAGTTGGAGGCCTGCCATATAAGGTTTGCACTGTTTCCAGACCGAAACTTTTTTATTTTCCATGTTCCAATTCCTCCTTCGATAGTTGTGAGTAGGCAATTTCTTGGTAGACTTCGTTGGTTGCAAGAAGTTCCTTGTGGGTGCCTTGTCCCACGACTTTACCTTGATCCAAAACTAAGATCAGGTCGGCGTCCATAATGGTAGAAATCCGTTGCACTACGATGAACTTGGTCATGGATTTTGTTTTCTCAGCTAGCTCTTGACGAAGGACACGATCTGTCTTGTAGTCCAAGGCTGAGAAAGAGTCATCAAAGATGAGAATCTCTGGTTTACGAGCCAAGGCACGCGCAATGGCCAAACGCTGTCTTTGACCTCCTGAGAAGTTGGTTCCACCTTGGGCTACTTCTGATGCAAGACCTGCTTCCTTGTCCTCGATAAATGCTTTAGACTGGGCCAATTCAAGAGCTTGCCACATAGCAGCCTCGCTTAGAGGAGTTTCTTTGCTCTTACCAAAGTCCAAGTTCCCCTTGACATCTCCAGAGAAGAGGACTGCTTTTTGAGGGATATAGCCGACCTTATTGCGCAAATCTTCCAAATCGTAATCTTGCACATTAACTCCGTCCACTAGGATTTGTCCATCTGAAACGTCGTAAAAACGTGGCAAGAGGTTGACTAGGGTGGACTTACCTGATCCAGTCGATCCGATGAAGGCTACGGTTTGACCCGCTTCTGCTTTGAAAGTGACATGTTCCACGACTGCTTCTGAGTTTTTAGAGTAGCGGAAAGTCACATCACGGAATTCCACTTGTCCTTGAACTGAAGGATCCGCTGTCTGTGCATGACAAGGATTTTCAATAGAAGAATGCAGATCCAATACTTGATTGATACGTCCTGCCGAAACCAAGGTACGAGGAAGAACGATAAAGAGTGCTCCCATGAGAAGGAAGCCCATCACGACCTGCATAGCATAGGACATGAAGACCACCATATCACTAAAGAGTGGTAGACGTTCTGCCAAACTTGCATCGTTGATGATATAGGCACCAATCCAGTAAATGGCTAAACTCAATCCGCTCGAAATTGCCATCATGATCGGGTTCATAATCGCCATCAATCGATTGACAAAGAGATTGAGACGTGTTACCTCGTCGTTGGCAACTTCAAATTTCTTATCTTGGTAATCTTCCGCATTGTATGCACGAACAACTCGAATCCCCGTCAAACTTTCACGAGTGATACTATTGAGTTTATCTGTCAATTTTTGGATGACCGATTGTTTTGGAAAGGCCAGAGTCATGAGAACGGTGGTCATCAAGACGTTGACAATAACAGCCACAATGACTGCCCAGAGCCAGTATTCCGATTTCCCAAGGATTTTTCCAATGGCCCAGATAGCCATAATCGGCCCACGAGTCACTACCTGTAATCCCATGGTAAAGAGCATCTGTACCTGGGTAATATCATTGGTCGTCCGAGTCAAGAGACTTGGGATTGAAAAGCGCTTGATCTCTGTCTGCGAAAAATCTAAAACACGATGAAATACGTCTCTACGTAGATGGGTTGTATAGGAGGCTGCAACGCGAGCGGCAAAGAAACCAACCATAACAGATGAAAAGAAAGCCAATAAAGACAAACCAATCATCTTCGCAGCTGGTGACCAAAGTTCACCCAACTGCGTTCCAGATGTTCCTAGCAATTCTGTAATTTGCGAAATATAGGTCGGCACCTCTAACTCGAGATAGACCGAGAAACAAGTGAAAAGAATCGTAAGGGCGATCATTCCCCACTCTTTTCCTGTAATACGTTTAGCGAGTTTCTTCATTCTCTCCTCCTATCTTCTCAACATTTTCTTGCAATTGCCCGAGTACCTTTTCAAAGATTGCTAAGTCTGACTTTGAAACCCCCTCTAGCAAACTCTGATCAATCCGATCAAAAAAAGCTTTAACTTTTTGCATCTGCGAACGCGATTTCTCCGTCAGGCGAACAAATTTTGCCCGCTTATCGCTCGGGCTCGCCTCTAGCTCAACCAAACCATTTTGCACCATGCGCTTGACTAGATTACTCGCCACAGATTTAGTAATATTGAGTTCCTGCTCGATATCCTTAATCAAGATCAGTTCCTCTTTTTGTTCACAATGATCTAAAAAACGCAGAACCTGCCCTTGCGGTCCACCCATAAATTCAATGCCACATCGCTTGGCTTCTTTCTGTACCATCAGATGAACCTGGTGTCCAAAACGTTTGAACATTAACATCGGCTTGTCCATGATTGCTCCTTTCTTACGATAAATATAGTTCTCACAAGAACTATATAAGTTTCCATGAGAACTATTTTATCATTTTCAGAAATGATGTCAAGAAAAAAGTTTCCTAGAGAACTATTTTAGTTTAAATTGACATTAGGCAATATTTTTTCTATAATAAGCACTAACTACTGTGGATAGAAATCCATTCACTCGATGAAGGGAGAAAACGTTCAAATGAAACCAGAAGAACAACGAGTTTTAGGAATCTTGGCAACCATTTTTGGAGCCATCGCACTTTTAGGATCTTGGATTCCATTTATTAACTATCTATCGTTTTTCATCGCCATTGTCGCATTTATCTTGGGGATTATCGGCCTTATCGTCAACCTCAAAAAACGAAAAACAATGGCCATTATTGGAACAGCTCTGTCAATTGCTTCTATTGTACTTTTCTTTACGACCCAGGTACTGTACGCTAATGTCTACAAAGAGTTTGTCAGGGAGTTTAACCGTTCCTACAGCGAGGCGAGTGCCTCAATGGAACGCGAAGAAGAAAGCGACTTGACAGATGATAGCGCCTATTCCATCCCTGAGGAGGAAGAAAACGATACCTTCACCTGGACCCAAAAAGAGTTTGACGCCTTAATCGAAGGTGACCTTGACAACAAAGGAAAAGGTGGTACCAACTACAAGGATATTATCAAAAAACACGGACTACCAGACTCCGAGTTTGACTCCACTATCGGAGGGTACGATACGAGAAAAATCACCTATATCTCCATTGGAGACAAGATCAAGACCGTTACCTTAACTTTTGCAAAACAGGACAATGGACAGCTCTTGCTCGTTCAAAAACATGCAGTCGGTCTAGGTCTAGAAAAAAGCAAGAAACAAAACGATTCTGAAACTAGAGTCTAAGTTCAAATATCAAAAAAACGAACAGCTAGTAAAACTGTTCGTTTTTCTATTAGAATCCATCTACGTTTGTGTAGATCTTTTGTACGTCTTCGTCGTCCTCAAGAACGCTGTAAAGTTTTTCAAAGGTTTCAAGGTCTTCGCCTGACAATTCCACTTCAGACTGAGGAATCATTTCCAATTCAGTCACTTGGAATTCGTCGACACCTGACTCACGAAGGGCAACGATAGCCTTGTGAAGGTCTGTTGGAGCTGTGTAAACCGTGATTGTTCCTTCTTCTGCTTCTACATCGTCCACATCCACATCTGCTTCGAGCAATTGCTCAAAGACTGCATCAGCGTCCTCACCTGCAAATACGATCACACCCTTGTTATCAAAGAGGTATGAAACCGAACCTGAAGCACCCATGTTTCCGCCGTTTTTACCAAAAGCAGCACGGACATTAGCAGCGGTACGGTTGACGTTTGAAGTCAAGGTATCCACAATCAACATAGAACCATTTGGTCCAAATCCTTCGTAACGTCCTTCTGTAAAGGTTTCGTCTGTGTTTCCTTTGGCTTTATCAATCGCTTTATCGATAACGTGTTTCGGCACTTGGGCTTGTTTAGCACGGTCGATAACGAATTTCAAAGCAGTGTTTGATTCTGGGTCTGGATCACCTTTTTTAGCTGCTACATAGATTTCTACACCAAATTTTGCATATACTTTAGAGTTAGCTCCATCTTTAGCCGTTTTCTTGGCTACGATATTGGCCCATTTACGTCCCATTAGGAATCTCCTTTTTTCACATTTTAATCTTTCTTATTATAACACAAGTTTTTTCGATTTTCACTAGAGGAAATGGATTTTATTCAGCAAATCCAGCTAGGATTGTCCTTTTGTTGCCAAGATTGCCTTTCCTTCTTTTATCAGGGGATGGCGGAAAAGTGAAAAGTACAGTTGGGTAGTCATGGCAACCCAGATAAGGGGTTCGCAGAGAATAACTCCCCTATACCCTGCCCAAGGGATAATCAAAACCACAAAAACGATTTTCCCGATTAGTTCGATAAAACTAGATACCAGAGGAAGGACTTTTTGGCCCAAGCCCTGCAAGCAATTCCGATAAATCAACAAGAGGCTCAAAATCGGATAAAAGACTGAGCTGATTTGCAGGTAGAGACTGCCATTTTCTACTAAGTAGTTATCCATCGAACTGCCCAAGAAGGAAACCAAGGTCGGACTAGCAAAAAAGAGAAAGATACAGACAAAACCTGCCCAGGACATGCTCAGGCGACTGCCAATTCGAAGACCTTGAACAATGCGGTCTGGTCGCTTGGCCCCAAGATTCTGAGAAGCAAAGGTCGTCATGGCAGAAGAAATAGCCGTCATCGGAAGCAGAGCAAAAGCCATAATGCGTCGAGCCGCCGTCTGGGCGCTAATAATCACAGCACCAAAGGTATTAACAGAGGATTGTAAAATCACACTACCGATAGACACAATGGAACTCATCAAACCCATAGCCAAACCTTGCTCCAAGAGATCCGCATACAAGGCCTTATTCCATTTAAAATGCTTGAGTTGAGGGAGCAGTTCTGGAACACTCTTACGGATATAATAAAAGCAGAGAACAGCTGACAAGCCTTGCGAAATGATGGTAGCAAGCCCCGCAGATTGAACTCCCAGATGCAGTTGCGTAATGAAATAGAGATCCAGAACCACATTGACTAAGGCAGAGAAAATCAGAAAGCCAAGAGCTGCTAGACTATCACCAATGGAGCGCAACAAGCCTGCAAAGAGATTATAAGCGAAGCTGACGCCTACACAAGTCACTATCATAGAAATATATTGATAGGATTGAGGAAGGATTTCTGCCGGGGTATCTAAATATTGCAGGAGTGGATACAGACCGACAAAGCCCATCAGCATGACCACAATGCTCAAAAGAGCACCTAAAATCCAAGTTGCTGCTACTGCTTCTTTAATTTTAGTGAAATTACGAGCCCCATAATAGCGGGCAATGACAATCCCCATGCCATTTCCAACACCAAGCGTAAAGCCTATAATCAAGTCAAAAATGGCAGTTGTCGCCCCTACTGCTGCCAAGGAATCTTGACCAAGAAATCGTCCAACAATCAAGACGTCAGCTGTATTATAAAGCTGTTGAAAGATATTAGACAGCAAGATTGGAAAGGCAAAGCTTAACAGCGCAGGAAGAATAGGACCATGTATCAAGTCCACGGATCGTTTCTTATTCATAAAGCTATTATATCAGCTTTCTAAAGGAGCGACAAGGCTCTGTCACTAAGTTTGCAATCAATTGCTTACAGAGAGACAATTTGCTATAATCAAGAAAAGGAGGTCATTTATGAGTTTGACCAGTCAATTAATTACCGATGTATTTCCCGATCTGGATAAGGTTGAGAAGCTAAACAAGGAAGCATTCCCCGAGGAAGAACGAGTTCCTCTGTCAGAGTTTTTACGCTATCAGGACCGAGAAGACGCCCACTTTTTTGCTTTTTATAACCAAGAAGAATTCGTCGGCTTTGCTTTTGCCATCTCCAACCCAAAGGCCTTCTATATCAGCTTTTTTGCCATCATGCCCCACCTGAGAAGCCACGGGTACGGAAAGGAAATTATCGAGAAGCTGACTGAGTTTTACCAGCGAACCATGTTGCTTGAAGTCGAGCGATTAGATGAAGAATGCGATAACTTGGAGCAAAGAAAGTCCCGCATGGATTTCTATCGCCAAAATGGTTTCAGAACAGCCAACGCTTTTCTAGAGTACGAGGGTTTGAGTTTTGAAATTCTCTACCGTGGCGACCATTTTGACGAAGAAGCCTATCGCGATATCTTCCAAAAGTTACAGAATGAACATTATTTTGACTTTCATATAGAGTATCGTCGTTTTAGTGACCATTAAACAGGACTTGTCCATCTGGTGAAGAACATCTCTTTTTCGATAGAAGCTACATATAAAAATGCATGTAACCACGATTACATGCATTTTTTATTTTCAACTGATCAGAATAAACTTTTATTCTCTATGGTTTAAGCTTCTGCATTGCCTTCTGGAAGAAGGAAGTAGAGAACAGCATAAGCTAAGATTCCAGAACCACCAAGTAGGGTGAAGATGATCCAAAGTGCACGAACAAGTGTGTGGTCCATGTTAAAGTAGTCACCGATACCTGCACAAACACCAGCAATCTTTTTGTCTTGTACGTTACGAACAAGGCGTTTTTCCATTATAGTAGTCTCCTTTTTATAGAATGTTTTAATTTTATCATCAAATTAAAAAAATTGCAACAGTTTTTTTAATTTTTTTGATTAAATACTCTTTTATTACGCTTTTGAAGCCTATGGAGACTTAATAATTAAACATAAAAAGCAGAGAAAGACTTCTCCGCTTTTATTTTTAATCTTCAATTTCGATTTCAAGTCCGTCGCCTAGGTCAAGCGTTACTTCTTGGTTAGGTGCTAGATCTTCTGCGCCAGTGGTAGGAGTTGTCCCTTCTTCATCTTCAATCAAGCCATATTGAACACGAACTTGGTGGTCAATGGCATCAAAGATTTCTGGGTGATCCGCCAAGTATTTCTTAGCATTTTCAGATCCTTGCCCGATTTTTTCACCCTTGTAAGAGTACCATGCTCCCGCTTTTTGGATGATATCGAGATCACTTGCAATCTTCAAGAGCTCACCAGTCTTAGAAATCCCTTCTCCGTACATGATTTCAACAAAGGCTTCCTTAAATGGTGGAGCCACCTTGTTTTTCACGACCTTGATCTTGGTTTCCTTACCGACATTGGTATCTTTTTGGTCACCAGTTCCTTTGATTTGTGTGCTTCCACGAACATCCAAACGGACTGAAGCATAAAATTTCAGAGCACGTCCACCTGGAGTTGTTTCTGGGTTTCCAAACATGACTCCAACTTTTTCACGCAATTGGTTGATAAAGATAGCAATTGTTTTGGTCTTATTGATCGAAGCACCAAGTTTACGCATGGCCTGGCTCATCATACGAGCTTGCAAACCAACGTGGCTGTCTCCAATATCCCCATCGATTTCTGCACGAGGCACAAGGGCCGCAACTGAGTCAATAACGACAAGGTCAACTGCACCTGAGTCAATCAATTTCCCTGCAATTTCAAGACCTTGCTCACCTGAGTCTGGTTGTGATAAGAGCAATTCGTCAATGTTCACACCAAGGGCTGCTGCATAGGCTGGATCAAGGGCATGTTCCGCATCGATAAAGGCAGCGATACCGCCTTCTTTTTGTGCTTGCGCAACAGCGTGAAGGGCAACCGTTGTCTTACCAGATGATTCTGGTCCATAGATTTCGATGATACGTCCTTTAGGATAACCACCTGAACCAAGAGCAATGTCCAGAGCCAATGAGCCTGAGCTCATCACTTGAACTTTTTGCTCCGCGCGCTCACCCAAGCGCATGATTGAGCCTTTACCAAAGTCTTTCTCAATCAATTTAAGAGCATCGTTCAATGCTTTTTCACGGTCAGCTCCAAATTTTTTCCCAATTTCATCTAATTTTTTTGTTGGTTTTTTCGCCATTTTGTTCTCCTATATTCTACTGGTCCTTAGACCTATCTTTCATTATACCAAAATTTAGTCACTTAATAAAGCCTTGCGAACTAGGTTAAAGGCATGCATGACCGCAATATGTCGAACATCTGCTCGACTCCGTCCTGCTATATTGGCCTTGATCACCTCTGTCCCTTTTGCATGCGCCAAGCCGATAAAGACGGTTCCAGCTGGATGCCCCTCTAGGCTATCTGGTCCTGCCACACCCGTCAAACTAACTCCGTAGTCAGACTGAGTCTTGAGACGTGCCTGCTCTGCCATTTTTCGAGCGGTAAACTCAGAAACGACCCCGTGTTCTTTCAGCTCTTGCTCGGAAATATCCAGCATCTTGGACTTTTCCTCTAGGCTGTAGGTGACAAATCCTCCATTAAAGATAGCTGACACACCTGAAAAGTCTGCTAAAGTAGCCTGAAATAGGCCTGCCGTTAAGCTCTCTGCTGCAGTAATGCTTTTCTGTCTTTTCTTAAGTTCTTCTACAACGACACTTGCGAGGCTGGTTTCTTCCCCATATCCATAACAGATGTCTCGTAAAGAAATTCCCTCGAAAGTTTGACAATCCAAGATTTGATTTTCTAGGATATCCAGTGCTTGATCAGCCCTTTCTTGACTAACTGCTTTTGTAGACAAACGCAAGGTCACTTCTCCCGTCTTGGCATACGGCGCCAAGGTCGGATCGGTTTGATGGTCAATCAAATCCGCCAAAATGGTCACCAACTGACTCTCCCCAATTCCAAAGAAACGGAGCACTCGTGAGTATAACTTGGTACCAGTCATTAACTTGGGTAAGAGTTGATTTAAGACCATGGGTTTCAATTCACTAGGTGGTCCTGGGAGGACCACGTAGGTCACGCCATCCACTTCTGACACCCCTCCTACTGCTAAACCTGTCTCATTTGGCAGTGGAGTCGCCCCTTCTACAATTTGGGCTTGGCGCTCATTATTCGGTGTCCGAGCATAGTCAGGTCTATGAGCAAAGAAAATATCCAGTTTCTCTTGCGCTTGAGGGTCAAACACTAGATCTTTTCCCAAAAATTTTGCCAGGGTTTGTTTGGTCAAATCATCCTCGGTTGGTCCCAAGCCCCCTGTCAAAATCACAAGATTACTACGTTGACTCGCAATCTCAAGCAAGGACAAAAGACGAGCTTCATTATCTCCAACAGCTGTTTGGAAGTAGACATCTACCCCGATTTCGGCTAGTTTCTCTGATAAAAACTGAGCATTGGTATTGACAATCTGCCCTGTTAAAATTTCTGTTCCAACAGCAATAATTTCTGCTTTCATGTTTCCTCCTACTTATCTATTCGAATTTTTTTGAAAAAATCGCAGGAAATTTCCCACGATTTGATTCTTTTCTTATTCTGCTTCTTCGTTTGAAGCGTTCGTACTGGTTGAAGGTGCTGTCCGACCAAAGGCTGTTTCGTACAGTACCGCATTGGTTTCCAATTCTGTCACTGGCTCTTTACCTAGTGAACGACGCAAGAGATTTTGCATTTCAAGCATATGTTCTGAAGTGACAATCTGATAAGAAATTCCCTGTAGCTCAGCATCTTCCCCACGCAATTGATGCGTTTCGATGTTCTTGAAAGAATCTTGATAGCCAAGCAATTGTGGAATGCTCTTAGCTGATAAGTCTACATTGGTCTGCATGTTATCACTCAAAGCTTTGAGGATGCCTTGATAATGACTCACACTGTTTAGGCTCAAAACCTTCTCAACGATTTTTTGAATGACTTCACGTTGACGTTTTTGACGACCATAGTCTCCCTCTGGGTCTTGGTAACGCATCCGTGAATACACCAGAGCTTCCTCCCCATTCAAGGTTTGTTCTCCAACACCGATAGAAATCTTATTAAACTCCTCTTGGTCAGCAATCGAAATTGGGAAACCGAGTGTATTGTTGACGGTAATTCCACCAACCGCATCCACCAATTGTTGAAGCCCCTGCATGTTAACCATCACATAGCGGTCAATGTGGATATTCATCATCTTTTGAATAGTAGAAATTGCAAGTTCCGCACCACCATTAGCATAGGCCGCATTGAGTTTAGCTTCCTGAACTTGACCGTTTCCAGTCTCAATCTTGGTCAAAATATCCCGTTCCAAACTCATCATAGTGGTTTTCTTTGTTTTGGGATTAACCGTCAAGAGAATCATGGAATCACTATTTCCCGCCCACGGGTCTGTACGTTCCACATTTCCCGTATCTACCCCCATCAAGAGGATGGTCAGAGGCTCCGTCGCTTCGATAACGTTGGTTTCTTCCCCGATTTTTTTGTAAGTCTTTTTACTAAGGGTTTCTGTTCCCTGTTGGTAGATGGTATAGCCATAAACCGCTACACCTAAAACTGTTACTGCTAGGAAACCTAGCACCATTCCAATTAATTTTTTAATCATCTCGTTATTCATTTATCAGCTTGCCCATAAGACAAACATCTAAAAATATCCCTTCTGCTAAATAGGCTCCTCGTTCTTGTAAGCCTTCTGTGATAAATCCCATTTTTGAGTAGAGGTGGATCGCAGCCTCGTTTCGTTTTTGTACACTGAGTTGCAAACGGCGCAGGACGCCACTGGCTTTCGCCCACTCAATGCCTTCTTCTAGAAGTATAGTCGCCAAGCCTTGGTTCCAGAATTTCCTGCGAACTGCTAGAAAAACATCACCGATATGTCGAACTCTTAAATGTTGGTCCGCTGTGATATTTAAGACTCCTGCAATCTCATCATTCAGTAAGGCGAGGAGAGTAATTTGATTCTCTGATGCAGCTTGTTTTTCGATAAAAAGAGCCATTTCAGAAGCTGTCATCATGATACCATTTTCATCCAAACTGGTAAAATCTGTCTCTTGACCGACACAATCTAAAAATTCAATCAAGGCTGTAGCATCTGACGTATCTGCCTCACGAATACACAACTCATACTCCATCTTGAAGCTCCCTGATGAGTTGTTCAGCCCGAGAGCCATGAGCCGTAAAATGAAGACAACGACCCTCAGCTTCTTTCAAAATTTCCAACTCCAAGTAAGAATCTGGTAAATCTTCACCCAAAAGATGCCCCCACTCAATAACAGTCACACCACCTCCAAAGAGAAACTCATCCAAGTCAATAGAATCAGCATCACCTTCGATACGGTAGACATCCAAGTGGTAAAGTGGCAAACGCCCTTCGTACTCTCTAACAATGGTATAGGTTGGACTTTTAATCATCTGACGGATATCCAAGCCCTTAGCAAGGCCTTTTGTAAAGGTTGTTTTACCCGCTCCCAACTCTCCAGTCAAGATCAGAACATCGTCTTTTTGAAGCAAATGACCTAATCTTTCTCCGAGAGCTAGAAGCTCTTCTTCATTTTTTGTGTGCATGCTACTATTATACCAAAAAGTTTTCTTTTGTGTGAATTTTCTTTATGGACTTACTATAACAATTTTGAAAGATTCTCCTCCACTTAAAAGAATACAACTATTGAAAAAACAAACAGGATATCCCGAATCAGGTGCCCATAAAAGGAGATTTCCCTTTGGATACATTTGGGAAAAAGGAAACGTGCGCATAGAAAACCAACACTGATATAAAAGAAAATCGAGGAAATCACTAAGGGATTCCTCAAGAAAACCATCGTAGCTAGAACGGAAATGACGACTGTTTTCTTTTTATTTAGGTGATTTTCTATATCGCGAAAAATTTTATCAAAAGGTAAGAAAATCAATAGATCTACTCCTAGCAAGAAAAAGAAGGAGGGTAAAAAGAGGTCAACCAGTTCCTGCTGCAATTTGCTAGTGGTTTGGATGCTTTCTGAGAGAACCAGACAGGTTGCCAGAAGATTGACTACTAAAAGGAGGCAATAAACAAGGCTCACTTTCTTTTGAACATGTAAAATACTATGTCTAGACTGGTCTGCTGTATGGAAATAATTTATCCCAGCGCACAAAACAGAAATTCCTACTATCAAAATCAAAAAGTAAGCATTGGTCTGTTTTAAAGATAAAAAGGATTCTTTCCATAATAGGCAACTACTAAAACTAATCTGGATGACTGCAATCAGTAACAATAGGCGAATTGATTTTACCATTTCTTTTCCCTCCCTATATGGGATTATACCTTGTGAGGAGTTTGAAATGATTGTTTCCGCCTCAAGTGTTCTTTTTTTGTGCTCAACTGACCAAAAAACAGCTCTGTTGTGCACAGAACTGTTCTTTTACCAGTCTAATCCTTAAACCAGAGAGCAATTTCTCGTTTGGCAGAAGCTTCCGAATCGGAGCCGTGAACTACATTTTGAATGGCTTGATTGTCTCCTGCAGCCTTGGCAAAATCTCCTCGGATAGTTCCTGGCAGAGCTTCTTCTGGACGAGTAGCCCCCATCATGGTCCGCCAAGTTTCAATCACTTTCGGACCTGATAGAATGCCCACCACTACTGGTCCTGAGGTCATAAACTGACGAATAGGAGGATAAAAACTTTTTTCAACCAAGTCTTGATAGTGCTGGTCAATCAAATCTTCTGAAACTGCTGAACGCAACTCTAATTTTTCGATTTTGAAACCACGCTCCTCAATTCTTTTCAGAACCTGACCAACCAGCCCTCTTTTCACACCATCTGGCTTAATGATAAAGAATGTTTGTTCCATACGGACACCTCCTTGGCATTTTAGTTCTTCTATTCTACCATACTTTATGAAAAAGTGGGAAAATTTTTCTGAAATAAAACAAAGAGAACCCAAAGGTTCTCTTGTTTGCTTTTATTCTACTGTTTCTTCAACTTGGATTTCCACAACTTCCTCTACAGGAGCAAGCTCTGCCTCTTCTTGTTCTGGAGCCAGATATTCTGCTTCATTGATAGCTTGTGGTTCAAGGTTACGGTAGCGAGCCATACCAGTACCAGCTGGGATGATCTTACCAATGATAACATTTTCCTTGAGTCCAAGGAGATGGTCTTTCTTACCACGGATGGCCGCATCTGTAAGGACACGAGTTGTTTCCTGGAAGGAAGCCGCTGACAAGAAACTATTTGTTTCAAGTGAGGCTTTGGTGATTCCCATAAGAACTGGGCGACCAGTCGCTGGAACTCCACCTGCGATAAGAACATCCTTGTTAGCATCTGTAAAGTCGTTGATGTCCATGAGAGTACCCATAAGAAGGTCTGTGTCACCTGGATCCATGACACGAACTTTACGGATCATTTGACGAACCATTACCTCGATGTGTTTGTCACCGATTTCTACCCCTTGGCTACGGTAAACTTTTTGTACTTCACCGAGAAGGTAAGTTTCAACTGACAAGACATCACGAACAGCAAGGAGACGTTTTGGTTGGATAGAACCTTCTGTCAATGCCGCACCGCGAGAGACTTGGTCTCCAACTTCGACACGCATACGGGCTGTAAATGGTACCACGTATTCGCCTTCTCCAGTTTCACCCTTAACGAAGACTTTCTTGGTACGAGTTGACGCGTCTTCTTCGATAGCTGTAACTTGTCCTTTGACCTCTGTGATGACCGCTTCCCCTTTAGGATTGCGGGATTCAAAGATTTCTTGGACACGAGGAAGACCCTGAGTGATATCGGTATTTGAGGCAACCCCACCCGTGTGGAAGGTGCGCATTGTAAGCTGTGTACCAGGTTCCCCGATAGATTGGGCAGCGATTGTACCAACTGCTTCACCAACTTCAACCGCATCACCAGTCGCCAAGTTGATACCGTAACAGTGACGGCAGACACCATGACGAGTGTTACATGTAAATACAGAACGGATAGTAACTTCTTCCACACCAGCATTGACAATTTCACGCGCCTTGTCTTCTGTAATCAATTCATTTGGACCGATGATCACTGCACCAGTTTCTGGATGTTTAACAGTTTTCTTAGTATAACGACCATTGAGACGTTCTTCGAGAGACTCGATCATCTCTTTTCCTTCTGCGATAGAACGGATCAAGAGACCACGGTCTGTTCCACAGTCGTCCTCACGGATGATAACGTCTTGGGCAACGTCAACCAAACGACGAGTCAAATAACCGGAGTCGGCTGTCTTAAGGGCCGTATCGGTCATACCTTTACGGGCACCGTGAGTTGAGAAGAACATTTCGAGTACTGACAAACCTTCGCGGAAGTTTGAGAGGATTGGCAATTCCATGATACGTCCATTCGGAGCGGCCATCAGACCACGCATACCGGCAAGCTGTGAGAAGTTTGAGATGTTACCACGGGCTCCAGAGTCCATCATCATAACGATTGGGTTCTTAGGATCTTGGTTGGCAACCAAACGTTTCTCCAATTTTTCACGAGCTGCACGCCATTCAGCTGTAACAGCGTTGTAGCGCTCGTCGTCTGTGATCATACCACGACGGAATTGTTTGGTGATTTGTTCTACACGTTTGTGTGATTCTTCGATGATTTCAGCCTTGTCTTCAACAACTGGGATATCGGCAATACCCACTGTCAAACCTGCAAGAGTTGAGTGGTGGTAACCGAGGTTCTTCATGCGGTCAAGTAGGGCAGAAGTTTCTGTCGTACGGAAACGTTTGAAGATTTCAGCGATGATATTCCCAAGATTTTTCTTCTTGAATGGAGGGTTGAGTTCAAGATTGCTGATTGCTTCCTTGATATCTCCACCTAGTGGCAAGAAGTACTTAGCTGGAACACCTTCTGTTAAGTTAGCATTTGTTGGTTCTTGCAAGTAAGGCAGACCCTCTGGCATGATGTCATTGAAGAGGATTTTACCAACTGTTGTCAGCAAGACCTTGTGTTTTTGTTCTTCAGTCCAAGGTTTGTTGAGACTATCTGTCGCGATACCAACACGTGAATGGAGGTGAACATAACCATTGCGGTAAGCCATAACCGCTTCGTCACGGTCTTTGAAGACCATTCCTTCCCCTTCACGACCAGCTTCTTCCATGGTCAAGTAGTAGTTACCCAAAACCATGTCCTGAGATGGAGTAACAACTGGTTTACCATCTTTCGGGTTCAAGATATGCTCAGCAGCCAACATCAAGATACGAGCTTCTGCTTGAGCTTCTTCTGAAAGCGGTACGTGGATGGCCATTTGGTCCCCGTCAAAGTCGGCATTGTAGGCTTCACAGACAAGCGGGTGCAAGCGAAGGGCCTTACCATCAATCAAGACTGGCTCGAAGGCTTGGATACCCAAACGGTGAAGGGTCGGTGCGCGGTTGAGAAGCACTGGGTGTTCTTTGATTACTTCTTCAAGGATATCCCAGATGCGTTCGTCTCCACGTTCCACCAAGCGTTTAGCTGCCTTAACGTTTTGCACGATGTCACGGGCAACGATTTCACGCATGACGAATGGTTTAAAGAGCTCAATTGCCATTTCACGTGGCACACCACATTGGTACATCTTAAGAGTTGGACCAACGGCGATAACGGAACGTCCTGAGAAGTCAACACGTTTACCGAGCAAGTTTTGACGGAAGCGTCCTTGTTTCCCTTTAAGCATGTGGCTCAATGATTTCAGTGGACGGCTACCTGGTCCTGTAATCGGACGACCACGACGGCCATTATCAATCAAAGCGTCAACCGCTTCTTGAAGCATACGCTTCTCATTTTGAACGATGATACCTGGTGCGTTCAACTCAAGCAAACGAGCCAAACGGTTGTTACGGTTGATAACACGGCGGTAAAGGTCGTTCAAGTCAGATGAGGCAAAACGGCCACCATCCAACTGCAACATTGGACGAAGGTCTGGTGGAATAACTGGAAGGATATTGAGAATCATCCATTCAGGTTTGTTTCCAGACTTGTAAAAGGCATCCAAAACATCCAAACGGCGGATGGCTTTGACACGTTTTTGTCCAGTAGCTGTTTTCAACTCTTCTTTGAGTTCAGCAATTTCTTTTTCGAGATCTACTTGTTTCAAAAGGTCTTGGATGGCTTCGGCACCCATCTTGGCAACGAATGATCCATAACCATACTCACGCAAGCGCTCACGGTATTCGCGCTCTGTCATGATAGACTTGTGCTCAAGTGGTGTATCCTTCGGATCAATCACCACATAAGCCGCAAAGTAGATAACTTCCTCGAGGGCACGAGGGCTCATATCAAGGGTCAAGCCCATACGGCTTGGAATCCCCTTGAAATACCAGATGTGAGATACAGGAGCTTTCAACTCGATGTGCCCCATACGCTCACGACGAACTTTCGTACGCGTTACTTCAACCCCACAGCGGTCACAAACAATCCCTCTGTAACGAATGCGTTTGTACTTCCCACAAGCACATTCCCAGTCCTTTGTAGGACCAAAGATGACTTCGTCAAAGAGTCCTTCACGTTCTGGTTTCAACGTACGGTAATTGATTGTTTCAGGTTTTTTGACTTCTCCATAAGACCATGAACGGACTTTGCTTGGAGAAGCTAGGGTGATTTGCATACTTTTAAAACGATTTACATCAACCACTATTTCTTCCCTTTCTATTCTAAGTGAACTGCTTATTCTTGTTCAGCAGCTTCTTCTGTCGCTTCCGCTTTTGTTGCTTTCTCAGCTTCTTCTGCTTCAAAGGCTGCTTTAGCCTCTTGGGCTGCTTTTTCGCGGGCTTTTTCAAGGTCATCTACGTGGATGACATCTTCGTCCATTCCTTCATCCAAGTCGCGAAGTTCCACTTCTTGGTCATCTTCGTCAAGAACACGCATTTCAAGACCAAGAGATTGCAATTCTTTGACAAGAACTCGGAAGGATTCTGGAACACCTGGTTTTGGAATTGGTTTTCCTTTTGTAATAGCTTCATAGGCTTTCAAACGTCCGTTGATATCGTCAGACTTGTAAGTCAAGATTTCTTGAAGGACATTTGACGCACCGTAGGCTTCAAGAGCCCAAACTTCCATCTCACCGAAACGTTGTCCACCAAACTGAGCTTTACCTCCGAGTGGTTGTTGGGTAACGGTTGAGTATGGTCCGACTGAACGCGCGTGCAATTTATCATCAACCATGTGGTGGAGTTTGATCATGTACATGACACCAACTGATACACGGTTGTCAAACGGCTCACCTGTACGTCCGTCGTATAGGATTGTCTTAGCATCGCTGTCCATACCTGCTTCTTTAACAGTGTCCCAAAGGTCTTCAGAACTTGCTCCGTCAAAGACTGGTGTTGCGATGTGGATACCAAGAGTACGGGCTGCCATACCAAGGTGGAGTTCCATAACCTGACCGATATTCATACGTGATGGCACCCCAAGTGGGTTCAACATGATGTCGACTGGAGTTCCATCTGGAAGGTAAGGCATGTCTTCTACAGGAACGATACGAGAGACAACCCCTTTGTTTCCGTGACGTCCGGCCATCTTATCTCCGACCTTGATCTTACGTTTTTGAGCGATGTAGACGCGAACCAGCATATTCACACCAGATTGCAACTCATCACCATTTGCACGTGTAAAGATCTTGACATCACGAACGACACCATCGGCACCGTGAGGTACACGAAGAGAAGTGTCACGGACTTCACGAGACTTATCGCCAAAGATAGCGTGCAAGAGACGTTCTTCAGCTGAAAGGTCTTTCTCACCCTTAGGTGTGACTTTACCTACAAGGATATCTCCTTCTTTAACCTCAGCACCGATACGGATAATACCCATTTCGTCAAGGTCTTTAAGGGCATCTTCACCAACGTTTGGAATTTCACGAGTAATTTCTTCAGGCCCAAGCTTTGTATCGCGCGTTTCTGATTCATACTCTTCGAGGTGGACAGATGTGTAGACATCGTCTTTGACCAAGCGTTCGCTCATGATAACGGCATCCTCGAAGTTGTAACCTTCCCATGTCATGTAGGCAACGATTGGGTTTTGTCCAAGCGCCATTTCCCCTTTTTCCATAGAAGGTCCGTCAGCGATAAAGTCGCCTTTTTCAACGACATCGCCAACTTTAACAAGCGTGCGTTGGTTGTAAGCAGTACCTGAGTTTGAACGACGGAATTTTTGGATGTGGTAAACATCTAACGAACCATCTTCACGGCGTACTTCTACCTTGTCAGCATCTGCGTATGTAACTTTACCATCATACTGAGCAATAACAGCCGCTCCAGAATCATGAGCTGCTTGGTATTCCATACCAGTACCAACGTAAGGTGCTTTTGGATCAATCAAAGGCACAGCCTGACGTTGCATGTTGGCACCCATGAGGGCACGGTTGGAGTCATCGTTTTCCAAGAAAGGAATACATGCAGTCGCAACGGCAACTACTTGTTTTGGTGACACGTCCATGTAGTCAACCACTTCTGCTGGATATTCTTGGTTGACCCCTTGGTGACGTCCCATGACAACTTTCTCAGCAAAAGTACCGTCTTCGTTGAGGCGAGAGTTAGCCTGCGCTACAGTAAATTCATCTTCTTCATCGGCTGTCAACCAAACGATTTCGTTTGTGACTACACCTGTTTCACGGTCAACCTTACGGTATGGTGTTTGAACAAATCCATACTTATTCAAGTGTCCGTAAGATGACAAGTTATTGATCAAACCGATGTTAGGTCCTTCAGGTGTCTCGATTGGACACATACGACCATAGTGAGTGTAGTGCACGTCACGTACTTCATATCCGGCACGGTCACGTGTCAAACCACCAGGTCCTAAGGCTGACAAACGGCGTTTGTGAGACAACTCAGAAAGTGGGTTGTGTTGGTCCATGAACTGTGACAACTGTGATGAACCAAAGAATTCTTTAACCGCAGCTGTTACAGGACGGATATTGATGATTTGTTGTGGTGTTAAAACTTCATTGTCCTGAACAGACATACGTTCACGGACATTACGTTCCATACGAGAAAGTCCAAGACGTACTTGGTTAGCAAGCAATTCACCAACCGCACGAATACGACGGTTTCCAAGGTGGTCGATATCATCCACACGTCCGATACCTTCAGCCAAGTTGAGGAAGTAGCTCATCTCTGCAAGGATATCCGCAGGAGTTACAACACGAACCTTGTCGTCTGGATTGGCATTTCCGATGATGGTTACAACACGGTCTGGGTCTGTTGGGGCAACAACCTTGAATTTTTGAAGCACAACTGGTTCTGTCAGAACAGCTGCATCGTTTGGAATATAAACAATCTTGTTCAAGTCGCCATCCAAGTGACTCTCGATACTTTCAATCACGCTACGAGTCATAACGGTACCAGCTTCTACCAAGATTTCACCAGTTTCAGGGTCTACCAATGGCTCCGCAATGGTTTGGTTGAGCAAGCGTGTTTTAACGTTGAGTTTTTTATTAATCTTGTAACGACCAACGGCTGCTAAGTCATAGCGACGTGGGTCGAAGAAACGTGCCACAAGCAAGCTACGTGAGCTTTCAGCAGTCTTAGGCTCACCTGGACGAAGGCGTTCGTAGATTTCTTTCAAGGCTTCGTCTGTACGAGAGTCCATTGGATTCTTGTGGATATCTTTTTCAACGGTGTTGCGAACCAATTCGCTATCACCAAAGATATCAAAGATTTCATCATCACCTGAGAAACCAAGCGCACGAACCAAGGTCGTAAATGGAATCTTACGAGTACGGTCGATACGAGTGTAGGCAATGTCTTTTGAGTCGCTTTCCAGTTCCAACCAAGCTCCACGGTTAGGGATAACAGTTGAGCCGTAGCCTACTTTACCGTTCTTGTCTACTTTATCATTAAAGTAAACACCTGGTGAGCGGACCAACTGAGAAACGATAATACGTTCACCACCGTTGATGATGAAAGTACCCATTTCGGTCATGATTGGGAAATCTCCAAAGAAGACTTCTTGGGTCTTGATTTCGCCTGTTTCTTTATTGATCAAGCGGAAGGTTACAAAAATTGGTGCTGAGTAGCTAGCATCGTGGATACGTGCTTCTTCGAGCGTGTATTTTGGTTCCTTGATTTCATATCCAACAAATTCCAACTCCATAGTTTCTGTGAAGTTTGAAATTGGCAATACATCTTCAAATACTTCCTTAAGACCGTGATCTAGGAAATCTTTGAATGAATCCGTTTGAATTTCAATCAAATTTGGTAAGTCAAGAACTTCTTTGATTCTTGAAAAACTACGACGGGTACGATGTTTCCCGTATTGAACGTCATGTCCTGCCAAGATGATTCTCCTTTGTAAATAAATTCCAAGCCTTGTCAATCAGGCTTTTCTAATCGTCATATGGTTTTAAAAACCCCTATCACCGTGTCCCTTTGACGAATTTTCAGAATCTTTAAATCTTTGTTACAAGCACTCAAAAACCTGAAAAAAAGCACAAAAAGAGCAGCTAAATCTGACTTTTTCAGAAGATTTAACTGCTGTGAGCCTTGTCTGGACAATATTTCAGACAAAACCTACGACAAATGATTACTCATATTATACCTTATTTAGCTAGATTTTTCAAGGTTTTTTTACTATTTTTTAAACAATCTTTTCCTATATATTATTTTAAAATTTCAAGAAAATGAAGCATTATATTTTCTCTTAAAAGTCAGGAAAACGCTTGCACTAATGTTTACCTCGTGCTATACTGTTAGGGAACAACTACACAAGGAGAATTGTGATGAAAAAAATCCCATCTCAAACTGAGAAAAAAATGATTTACGGTATCCGTTCCTTGAAGAACGGAACTGGTTCTGTCCTCATTGGTGCCAGCATTGTCCTGCTTTCTGCTACAATGCCAACTATTTCGGCCAATGAAAACCTTCCTCAAACTCAGGAAAATACCAGCACTGTGACCATGGCCCCTATTGAGACTGAAACGAGTCAAACTCAAAAGGAAACGCCTATTTCTGAACAAAAGAATGCAAACGCTTCCCTTGATTCTAAGAAGGAAACTACAGCTGCGGAAACTACTACAGCACCAGAAACACCTAAAACAGAAGATACTACTACAAGCCAGGCTAACAGCAAGGAAGAGAAAGTAGACGCCAGCACTTCAACGCCAACATCAGATCAAAAACCACAAGCTGACACATCTTCTGAAGAACCCATCGCAGACAACCACTTCCGCATCCATGTAAAAAAACTCCCTGAAGAAAACAAAGATTCTCAAGGTCTTTGGACTTGGGATGATGTTGAAAAGCCGTCTGAAAACTGGCCCAATGGTGCCAAGTCCTTCAAGGATGCCAAGCAAGATGACTACGGCTATTACCTAGATGTCAAACTCAAAAATGAGCAAGCCAAGAAAGTCAGCTTCCTTATCAACAATACCAAGGGGGATAACCTGACAGGGGACCGTTCTGTAGAGCGCCTCTCTCCAAAAATGAATGAGGCTTGGCTAGATGAAAACTACAAGGTACACAACTACCGTCCTCAGCCAGCAGGAACTGTCCGTGTCAACTATTACCGCACAGATGGCAACTATGACAAAAAATCTCTTTGGTATTGGGGCGATGTCAAAAAACCAAGCAGTGGAGAATGGCCTGACGGTACTGACTTTACCGCAACTGGAAAATATGGACGTTACATTGATATCCCACTCAATGAAGCTGCAAGAGAATTTGGATTTTTATTACTAGACGAAAGCAAGAAAGGCGATGATGTGAAAATCAGAAAAGAAGATTATAAATTCACGGATCTAAAAAATCACAGTCAGATTTTCCTCAAAGATGATGACGAAACCATCTACACCAACCCCTACTACGTTCACGATATCCGTATGACTGGTGCCCAACACGTGGCTAAATCTCGTATCGAAAGCAGTTTTTCTACCCTCGTTGGAGCTAAGAAAGACGATATCCTCAAACACTCCAGCATCACTGATTACCAAGGGAATAAAGTAGCTATCACAGACGTGGAAGTGGATGAGGCAGGTAAAAAAGTGACCTACATCGGCAACTTCTCTGACACCCAACACCCGTACACTGTCAGCTACAATTCAGACCGCTTTACCACACGTTCAAGCTGGCGCCTCAAGGATGAATCCTACAGTTACGATGGTCCACTCGGCGCAACTCTAAAAGAAGATGGCAAGCGTGTTGACCTCACCCTCTGGTCTCCAAGCGCTGATAAGGTTTCCGTTGTTGTCTATGACAAGAAAGACCCTGAAAAAGTAGTTGGAACTGTCGCCCTTGAAAAAGGAGAAAAAGGAACCTGGAAACAAACTCTGGATGCAAACTCTGGTCTCGGTATCAGCAACTACACTGGCTACTACTACCACTACCAAATCGAGCGCCAAGGTAAAACTGTCCTCGTTCTTGACCCTTATGCCAAATCATTAGCGGCTTGGAACAGTGACCTAGCAAAAACAGATGCCGCTCATAAGGTCGCTAAAGCTGCCTTTGTCGATCCAGCGAAGTTAGGTCCGCAAGACTTGACCTATGGAAAGATTCGTAACTTCAAATCACGTGAAGATGCCGTTATCTATGAAGCTCATGTACGTGACTTCACTTCGGATCCTGCCATCGCAAAAGACTTGACCAAGCCATTTGGTACCTTTGAAGCCTTTATCGAAAAACTGGACTATCTCAAAGACTTGGGTGTGACCCACATCCAGCTCCTTCCAGTCTTGTCTTACTACTTTGTCAATGAATTGAAAAACCAAGAACGTTTGTCTGCCTACGCTTCAAGCAACAGCAACTACAACTGGGGATATGACCCTCAAAACTACTTCTCCTTGACTGGTATGTACTCAAGCGATCCTAAGGATCCAGAAAAACGTATCGCAGAATTCAAAAATCTCATCAACGAAATCCACAAACGTGGCATGGGGGCTATCCTGGACGTGGTCTACAACCATACTGCAAATGTTGATATTTTTGAAGATATTGAGCCAAACTACTATCACTTTATGGATGCAGACGGAACTCCACGTACTAGCTTCGGAGGCGGCCGTTTGGGAACTACCCACTACATGTCTAAACGTGTCTTGGTAGACTCCATCAAGTATCTGGTTGAAACCTACAAAGTAGATGGTTTCCGCTTTGATATGATGGGTGACCACGATGCGGCTTCAATCGAAGAAGCTTACAAGGCTGCACGCGCCCTCAATCCAAATCTTATCATGCTAGGTGAAGGCTGGAGAACCTATACTGGTGATGAAAATACGCCTGTACAACCTGCTGACCAAGATTGGATGAAGAAAACAGATACTGTCGCTGTCTTTTCAGACGACATCCGCAACAACCTCAAGTCTGGCTATCCAAACGAAGGTCAACCTGCCTTTATCACAGGTGGCAAACGCGATATCAATACCATCTTTAAAAATCTCATTGCCCAACCAACTAACTTTGAGGCTGACAATCCTGGAGATGTTATCCAGTATATCGCAGCCCATGATAACTTGACCCTCTTTGACATCATTGCCCAGTCTATCAAAAAAGATCCAAGCAAGGCTGAGAACTATGCTGAAATCCATCGTCGTTTGCGACTTGGAAACCTCATGGTCTTGACCGCTCAAGGAACTCCCTTTATCCACTCTGGTCAGGAATATGGACGTACCAAACAATTCCTTGATCCAGCCTATAAGACTCCTGTTCCTGAAGATAAGGTTCCAAACAAGTCTCACTTGTTACGTGACAAAGACGGCAAGCCATTTGTCTATCCTTACTTTATCCATGACTCTTATGACTCTAGTGATGCTGTCAACAAGTTTGACTGGACCAAAGCTACAGATGGCAAAGCTTATCCTGAAAATGTCAAGAGCCGTAACTACATGAAAGGATTGATCGCCCTTCGTCAATCGACAGATGCCTTCCGACTCAAGAGTCTGCAAGACATCAAAGAGCGCGTCCACCTCATTACTGTTCCAGGACAAAATGGCGTTGAAAAAGAAGATGTGACCATCGGCTACCAAATCACTGCTCCAAATGGTGATGTCTACGCTGTCTTTGTCAATGCGGATGATAAGGCTCGCGAATTTACTCTAGGAACTGCATTTGCTCACTTGAGAAATGCCGAAGTTCTCGCAGATGAAAACCAAGCAGGACCAGTAGGAATCGCTAAACCTCAAGGTCTCGAATGGACTGAAAAAGGCTTGAAATTGAATGCTCTCACTGCTGTCGTTCTCCGCTTGTCTCAAGGCGGCGCCATCGTCGCTCCAGCTGTGGAAGAAAAACCAGAATTTGATCTTTCTAGCTTGGAAGTTGAACCAGAACAAGGTCAAGCTCAAAACCTAGCAGCCAATCCTGAAACTCAAGAAACTGCTGCAGAGGCTCACTCTCAGAACCTCCTTCCAAACACAGGAACTGAGAGCAAATCCCTTCTTTTCCTTGCTGGATTCAGTATCCTTGCCCTTCTCGGACTTGGATGGTTGATAAAAAACAAGAAAGAGAACTGATACTCAATGAAAATCAAAGAGTAAACTAGAAAGCTAGCCACAGGCTGCTCAAAGCACAGCTTTGAGGTTGTAGATAAGGCGAAGCTGACCTGGTTTGAAGAGATTTTCAAAGAATATAACCTAGCCCTCCTATAGAGAAAACACCCCATGGTCAGAAGAATCTTCTAGTCATGGGGTGTTGTTTTTATGATACACTTATCTATCAAATCATATATTCTACACTATAGCTAGCATCTGATAAGATACGAGCCAGGAACTGCTTGGTTCGTTCTTCTTGTGGACGACTAAAGAAATCGTGGGGATTGTTCTCCTCTACGATACGGCCTCCATCCATGAAAATAACGTGGTTGGCGACATCTCTAGCAAATCCCATCTCATGCGTGACGACCACCATGGTCACACCTTCTCCCGCCAACTGTTTCAGAACATCCAAAACATCTCCAACCAACTCAGGGTCTAGTGCTGATGTTGGTTCATCTAGCAAAATGACCTCGGGTTTGACGGCAATAGCACGCGCAATTCCTATTCGTTGTTGTTGCCCTCCAGATAGTTGTGAAGGGTAGTAGTCCTTATAGGCCAGTAAACCAACTTTTTCCAAGGCAGATTCTGCACGTTTAAGTGCTTCTTCCTTGGGAACTTTACGAGCTACGATTAGACCTTCTAGAATATTTTCCAGAGCAGTTTTGTTTGCAAAGAGATTGTAGTGTTGGAAAACAAAGGCTGTTTTTTGGCGAATTTCTAGAATGTCTTTCTTGCTCAATTTGGATAAGTCATAGGTTTTTCCTGCCAAGGTCAAACGGCCACTATCAGCTTTTTCTAAGTGGTTGAGACAACGGAGAAAGGTCGTTTTCCCCGAACCTGATGGTCCTAAAATAACGACGACATCCCCTTGGTTGACCTGGAGATTGACATCCTCCAGCACCTGCCTCTCACCAAATGTTTTTGCGATATGTTCTACTTGTAACATCCTGTCCTCCTATACAAAACGCGCGCTAGATGCTTTTGCACTCTTTTCTTTTTTCACATAACCTTTTTCCAGTAGGGAGAAGCCCCACTGAATCAAACCACAGATCAAAATATACTGCAAAAAGATCACAAAATAAGACTCGAAATACTGGTAGCCGTAGGATGCTTCCACACGGGCAATAGCGGTGATGTCCTTGATGGTCATGACAAAGACCAGGGAGGTACCTTTGACGATATTGATCACCAAATTGGCCAAGTTAGGCAAGGCTGAGCGCAAGGCTTGAGGAAAAACAATCCTTAGATAGGCCTGGGTCGTAGTCAGCCCAATCGCATGCGCCGCCTCTAGTTGTCCCTTGTCCACTGTCAAGATAGCTGAACGCAAAATCTCCGACAAACTCCCGACTGTCATCAAACTATAAATGATAAAGGCATAATAGAGAGGATCAAGTTTGAAAATATCAAAGTCACTTCCTATGCTTTTGAGAAATTGATTCAGCAAACTTGGAAACAAACTATAAAAGAAGAGAATCAATAAAATCGGAGGAGTCGCTCGGATAAAGGCCAGATAGACCAGAGAAAAACTCCTCACACCTCGAACCTTGTAAATCTGCCCCAAGGCTAAAAATAGAGCTGGCAAAAAGCTTAAGACCATAGCCACAATCATGATAATTAAGGTGATTGGCACACCCTTCAAGGTCTCCAGAAAGGTCTTTACAATATAGTCTATATCCATTTCTTACCTCCCTTTTGTTTCCAAAGACTTCTCAAGCAAACGACTCAAGCTGGAAATAACTAAGGCAATTCCCCAGTAAAGAAGCGCAACTGCCGTATAGGTTTCCAGAGAGTAGTTCCCTAAATTGCGACTAATCAAGAGATTGCCTGCCCCCATAACATCAACGAAACCAATCGTATAAGCCAAGGCAGCATCTCGCATGAGATTGAGAATAGCGGTTGTTATATTGGGAAGAGCAACTTGAAAAGCTTGGGGAAAAATGATTCTCCAAAAAGTCTGACTTGGAGTCAAACCAATACTAAGCCCGGCCTCTGTCTGCCCCTTTGGAATAGCTTGATAGGCCGCCTTGAAAACCTCGGCAACAATAGCCGCAAACAAGAGAATCATCGTCAAGAGAACAAAAATAGTTTTAGACCAGTTGTTGATATCCAAACCAAGCCACCATTTCAGAAATTCTGGCAAGCCATAAAAGACTAGAAAAAGCAAGACAATCGGCGGTGTACAACGAAGGGTAAAGATATAGCCTTTGGAAATCGCTGCAAAACTCTTGTCTTCTCCTACTTGTGCCCAGGCCAAGAGACCTCCAAAAAGGGAACCAAGAAGAGTGGTAAAAAAGAGAATGGACAAGGTCATAGGAAGTGCCTGCCATAAGGTCGGTAAAAACTGAAAGACCTTGGAAAAATCATAAGAAACCATGCAAAACCCTTTCTAGTCTTGGAATTTCTGGTCTAGTCTTTGTCTACGTAACTAAAGACATCTTCTTTAAAGTATTGCTGAGATAGCTTAGCAAGCGTGCCATCTTCTTTCAACTCTTTGATTGCTTTTTCATATTCTTTAGCGAATTTCTCACCCTTTTCATCACGGTGAATCAAAGGATAAGTTGGAATGCCCTTGTATGGGAACCAGCTGAGTTTATCCGCATATTGGTGGTAAGGACCATCTTCTGCAGTAACTGCTTTTTCAAAGGACAGTTTGATATCAAAGAAGGCGTCATAACGTCCTTCTAAGACCCAGGCATAGGCATCTGCCACTTTAAAGGATTCAGCTGCTGTTAGCTCAATCGGTGCATCCTGATGTTTTTCATTGTAGCTGGTGATGACATTCCATTGAGCATTCTGTGGAGAGATAGGAACCAATTTCCCTTTATTCTTAGCAAAGTCATCAATGGTTTTGTATTTCTGTTCATCTTCTTTTCTGACAGTAAATCCGATGATGCTCGCTCCGACTGGTTCAGATGGAATGACAAACTTTTTAACTCGTTCTTCTGTGTACCAAGCTCCCTTGGTTCCGATGTCATACTTGCCTGATTCCAGACCAATCAAAAGGTCGTCATCACTGGTACCCGTATATTCAAATTGATAGTTTGCCAACTTCTCATCAACAACCTTCAAAACAGCTACTTCATAACCATCTGATTCCCCTTTTTCATTGACAAAATCATAAGGTACATAGTTTTGTGTATGGGCAACCTTCAAGGTTATGACTTCAGCAGACGAAGCCGTTTCTCCCTCCTTGGCTGGAGCGCCAGCTAAACTTCTCCCGATAATCGTTGCCCCAATTACTGCAACAACTGCTACACCACCGATAATCCATGCTTTTTTACTCATCTTTTTCTCCTTTAGTTTTCAAGCGCTTCTCTCACCCACTGGATACGTTCAACTGCGATATCACTTGGAATGGTACAATCTGCCCCAAGTACCAAGCCCTGTTTCCCAGCTTCTGCAACTAGTTTCTTTGCCTCAGCCTGAATGGCATCCTTGCCACCAGTATACAGTAAGCCTGTCTTGCCATTTTCGAATCCTCCAAGAACCGTACGTCCCTTGAAAATCTCACGACCTTCCTTGAGAGTGATTCCCTCTGGTCCTACAGCCCAGTTAAAGACTTGGGCTGGATAGTCTGCAAAAAGGTGAATATCATTTCGCGCCCCCTCGTAGCCACAGATATGAAGAACAGTAACACCACCAACAGCACTAGCTGCTTCCAGAACCGTTATCTCGCTAGGTGCAATGACGGCTTGATAATCTGCTGCCGACACTCGTTGATCTTGGATACTCTGCACGCTGAGGTAGATTCCGTCAGCACCAGCCTCTTCGATGACAGCTCGGCTGAGACTCGCAATATCTTCAGCAATCACATCCAACACCTTCTTAAGGGCTTTAGGATCTTCCACCAGAAAGTCCGCGATAAGGTCATCGCCGCCAGATACTTCCCCAAGCAGCCACTTGAGATAGGTCACAGGAGCAAAAATATTGTAAATCGCAACGATATCTTCTGTAAACTCTTGCTTGATTTTCTTAACCAAGTCCACCTGCTCTTTTATCCAAGCATGATCTGGCCCGAGTGGTTGAATGGCCGCCAATTCTTGAAGTGACTTTCCTTTGGCAATCGCTGGATTTGGATAAGCAAAGTAGCCATCACTCATGAGTTTGATAAAGTCTGGGTGAACTTCTCGGATAAAGCGCTTATGGCCCTCAATATTCTTCTCGATAATGGCTGGATTTGAGAAACCGTGTAGCCATTCGTCTTCGGATGTGAAATGGTGCCAAAAGCCTACTGGCACACGATCAACTTTCTCACCTCTAAACGCTTTTAAAACCCATTCTCTTTTTTCTGACATTCTTATTCTCCATTTCTTACTTTTTCAACTAATAAACTGCTTGCGATATCATTCGAGCGTAGAAAGGGGAGACTGGACTTGGAAAAATTCTGAACTCCACGACATCTCTCTCCATTTTTGCAGTGCCCATTTTTTACGACGCTTATGGCAACCAAGGCCAGCAAACCGACAACTACAATGAAGATTCCCCATCTTTTACTTTTCATAGCTCCTCCTTTTAGAGAACAGCTGCCTGCCGAATCCAGTCCAACCTCTCTAAGTCAAAGTCATCTGGAACAGTACAGTCAGCTCCCAGAAGAACTCCTTTACTACCAGCTTCAGCCAGCAACCGTCTTGTTTCATCTTGCAATTCCGCCTTGGAACCTTGATACAGCAAGCTTTTCTTGCCGTTTTCAAATCCACCTAAAACGGCCTTGCCTGGAAACAACTCTTGCCCCTGTGTCAAACTAACATCCTCATGGTGGGTCGCCCAGTTGACCACTTGAGCTGGATAGTCCTTAAATATCGTCACATCATTGCTCGCACCTTCAAAACCACAGATATGGAGGATATTGGTCCCACCAACCTGATTGGCTGCCTCCAAAATCGCTATATTGCTCGGTTCGATATAGGTTTGGTAGAGTTCTGGTGTGATGCGCTCATCTTGAATTTCCTGGGTGCTGAGATAAATCCCATCAACTCCACCTTGCTGGATGATTTTCTGAGTTAGGATAGCAATATCTCTTGCAATCACATCTAGAATAGATCTGAGTTGCTCAGGATTTTCAAGCAATAGGTCAGCCACTTCCCTATCTCCTCGAGAAGTTTCTGTACGGAACCAACGCTTGAGGTAGGAGATAGGCGAAAAGATATTGTAGAAAGAAGCAATCTCTTCGGTAAAGGTCTCTCGAATCGCTTGTACCACTTCCACCTGTTGCTGAATCCATGGGTGTTCCTCACCAATCGACTCAATAGAAGTCAGCTCCTGAATGCTTGCAATCTTAGGACGATAGACATTACTTGGATAAAGGAAAAAACCGTCGCTCATAATTTTGACAAAATCAGGACGAATCCTTTCCACATAATTGTGATGCCCATCAACACTTTTTTGAAAGATACGTGGATTATTTAATCCCTGCTCCTTTTCTTCGAGTGTTACAAAATGAAACCAAAATCCCACAGGAACTCTTTCCACTTCATCGCCTCGAATCGCTCTAAAGACTAGCTCTCTTTTACTCGCCATACCTTTCTCCTTCCATTTGGATTGAAACCATCTTACCACTCCTTTTCCCCTTTTCCCAATATATATTGACTATCAACTCGATTGGAAATTTTTATATCTATAAAGAAAAAAATCCCTAAAAAGCTTGATGTTACTAGCCTTTCAAAGATTCACTTTATTTTCATCTATTTTCCAAAAAGAAGCTGATATAGATTTTCTATCAAGCCGATTGAATTTTTTTATATCCATCTTCATTCCCAAATTAAGTACATAATTTTATCCTAATACCAAATTACTACTGAAAAATTTCTTTTCTCTCGGTATTTCCTTGCACAAATCCCATGAAAACGCTACAATATTAATAGACTATTATTAGGAGGATGGGATTATGAAAATATCCAAAGTTACCATTACAATTGCTTCTACACTTACTTCCGTCATTTTACTGACTGGCTGTGGTACAAATTCGGCAAATTCACAGACAACACAAAGTAGTACATCTGATAATCAGGTTACAATGACCTATGATCAGTTGCGTTCAAGAGAAAATACTATGTCAACTCTTTGGTATCAAAAAGCAGCTGAAACCAAGGCACTCTATCTACAAGGTTACAATGTCGCTACTGATCGTTTGAAAGAACTACTAAAAACACAGACAGATAAACCCTACTCTATCGTTTTGGACTTGGACGAAACTGTATTAGACAATAGCCCTTATCAAGCGCAAAATGTCAAAGACGGAACAGCATTTACCCCAGAAAACTGGGATGTCTGGGTAAAAAAAGCCGCAGCCAAGGCTGTACCAGGTGCTAAAGACTTTCTCCAATTTGCAGACCAAAACGGTGTCCAAATTTACTATGTATCTGACCGCACGATAGATCAGGTAGATGATACGATCAAAAACCTAGAAAACGAAGGAATTCCTGTACAAAGCCGCGATCATCTCATGTTCTTAGAAAAAGGCGTCAAATCTAAAGAAGGTCGTAGACAAGCAGTCCAAGAAAAAACCAACTTAGTCATGCTACTAGGAGACAATCTTGTGGACTTTGCAGAGTTTTCGAAGACCTCTGAAACTGAGCGCAACCAAAAATTAGAGGAATTACAAAAAGAGTTTGGTGAGAAATTCATCATTTTCCCTAACCCAATGTACGGATCATGGGAAAGCACTGTTTACAATGGTAATAAATTGGATGCCAAGGGTCAAACTGAAGAGCGCCAAAAAAACTTACAAGGTTTTGATAAATAAAATAAGGGAGCTATCTACCAGTTTACACCAACCACAAGATATCGTATTTGCGAGAATATCGAAAAAAAGACGACTTCCAAGCGGAAATCGTCTTTTAATAAGGACAGACTTCTCCAATTCAAAATGTACTTCATTTAGTATAGGTGTAGCCATAAATCATATTTTCTAAGTGGTTTATACATGACTGTCCGTCAGGGAAAGCAAATATGCAAAATTTAGAAATTTTGATATAATAGAACTATCAAAAAGTAAAGGAATGATTGGTATGAAAGCAATCACAGCTCACAGCTCACAGCTCACAGCTCACAGCTCACAGCTCACAGCTCACAGCTCACAGCTCACAGCTCACAGCTCACAGCTCACAGCTCACAGCTCACGCTGATTATGTAATCAAGCGTATTTTTTGTCAAGCCCTAAAACAGACTTTTTCACATTTTTGTGAGAAGGTCTTTTCTGTTGTGTATGAAAGTGAGGGACTTGTATGAGCCAGATATTCGAAACAGCGATTCAACAAGCCCTGCGAGAGGTAGTTGAAAGCTTTGATGAACAGTATGTAGCTGAGGGACTGCTAAAAAAAGATGCTATTATAGTAGATTTAGATAATTATAAACCTGAGTTGGTTGAAAAGATTTTGACAAATGCAATTCTAAATGAAGCATTTACCGAGGATATTGCTGGTGCGACAATTTTGAAAATCAATGATATCATTCAAATGCTTGAAGTTGATGAATATTGGTCAAACTCTTACACGCGTTACACCAACAAAATCGGGTTAGCGACAAATAATCACTATTTAGATGAAACAATAGACGTTGTCCTAAATTTCCCCTACAAAGATGGTATCTTAAAAGCTGGTATGACTAAAGATGATGTTTCGAGGGAAGATGCTGAAGAATCGTTTTTAAATGAGATAGTTGCTCGTGAGGAGATTGATGTCCTCCTTGATGAAAAGATTTTTAAAAATGCTAAGAAATATGACAAAAATGGCTCTTCTCCTGTATCAGAAATCAAGGATACGGATAACCTGATTATCAAGGGAAACAACCTGTTAGCACTCCACAGTTTGAAAAAACGATTTAGTGGAAAAATTAAAACAGTTTTTATTGACCCACCTTACTACTTCCTGAAAACTAAACCGACAGATACGTTTACCTATAATTCTAATTTTAGTTTATCCAGCTGGTTAACCTTCTTAAAGAACAGGCTATCAATCGCTTATCAGCTTTTATCGTATGATGGTTTACTTTTTTTAAGCATGAGTGATGAAGGAACTCACTATCTTAAAGTCATGATGGATGAGATTTTTGGAATTGAAAACTTTATTGCCGATGTTACTTGGGAAGCTAGAAGTTCAGTTTCAAGTGATGGTTTGTTTTCAATGAACAGTAATCATATTTTGGTCTATGCTAAAAATAAAGACGCCATTGATAAAAATGATTTTAGGTTAGCTCTTGATATTGAAACATTTAAGTATGATGATAATGATGGACGAGGTCCATATAGGCTTGAACCATTCGATGCTCCAAATATCCGAAAAAATCTTCAATATGAAATAACCAATCCCAATACCAGAGATATCTACATACCTCCAAAAGGACGATGCTGGAGAACTACAAAAGAGAATTATGAAAGATGGTTGGCTGATAATCGTATTCGATTTGGTGTCAACGGAACATCAAAACCACAACTTAAAGCCTATTATTCAGAAGTAAAAATGGCAGGTAAAGGTAAGGCAAGTAGTTCAATTTGGACAATTCAGCCTAATAGTATTACTTGGAGAGAAACCAATACAAATACTTCTGCAACAAAGCACCAACAGGAGTTATTTGGAGAAGAAGTATTTACTAATCCAAAACCAGAAGAGTTAATTAAACGCGTCTTAGAACTATCTACAAATGAAGGTGATCTTGTCCTTGACTTCTTTATGGGTTCGGGAACTACTGCGGCAGTTGCTCACAAGATGAATCGTCAGTACATCGGTATTGAACAAATGGATTATATTGAAACAGTTTCTATAGAAAGATTAAAGAAAGTTATTGATGGAGAACAAGGTGGCATTTCTCAAGATGTTGCTTGGTCTGGCGGCGGTTCATTCATTTATGCTGAGTTAATGGACAAAAATGCAACCTTTATTAATGCTGTTCTTAACTCTAAACATTCTGATGAATTAAAGACTATCTTTGATGACATGAAAGCCACACTTGATTTTGATTTTAGAGTGGATTTACAAGAAGTTGACCAATCTATCTGGGATGAAGATTTTGAAATGCAGAAAAAAATTCTTGTGAAAATTATTGACAAAAACCAGCTCTATCACAACTACTCTGAAATTGATGATGAAACCATCAAATCGCAATTATCCCAATCAGATTATGATTTTAATAAGAGTTTTTATGGGGAGAAATGATGGTTAGAAAAGCAAAGAAAAAAGAACTGATCTTTGAACTCTTCGATGAATTGAAACAGCTGGATATGGATATTTTGAACGAACAGCATGGTTGGGAATTACCACAGTATATTGTAGAAAATCTCAAGCATGAACCACGTTCTTATCAAAGTGAAGCTATTCGCTATTTTCACTACACTCAAGCATCAGATACTTTCAAGTTTCGAAAGCCAAGACAACTCATGTTCAATATGGCAACTGGTTCAGGAAAGACTGATTTGATGGCTGGTTTAATCCTCTACCTCTATAAAGAAAAAGGGTATCAAAATTTTCTGTTTACAGTGAATACAAATGGTGTTCTGAGTAAGACCATTGATAATCTAACGAATGCTCAATCTACTAAGTTTCTTTTCAATTCCAACTTAGAAATTGATGGGGAACATATCTTTATCAACCAGATTTCAGGAAGATTTCCAGATTTTCCTAATAAAAATGTAATTAATATTAAGTTTGTTTCAATTCAAACATTGACAAATGACCTCTTCACACAGGCAGAAAATATCATGTCATTAACAGATTACCAGAAGACAAAAATGGTTATTCTGGCGGATGAAGCCCATCACTATTCTGCTTCTACGAAAAAGAAAAATAAAGCAGAATTGGAAAAAGTCTCATGGGAAAAAAGCCTACTTTCTCTTCTTCACGCACACGCTGATAATCTCTTGCTGGAATTTACCGCAACACTTGATTTTGACGATGAGACCATTTATCAAAAATATCGAGATAAGATTATTTACCGTTATACCTTGGATTCATACATCAAAGAGCGATATTCAAAAAATGTAAGACGCATTCAGACGGGGAATTCCAATGAAGGTAATATGCTTAGTACCGTTCTTCTGAGTGAATATCGTCGTAAATTTGCTCTAGAAAAATTTGGGATTGAGATAAAACCAGTCATTCTTTTCAAATCACATAAAATTGATGCTTCCTATGAAGCAAATAATCTATTCAATGAGATGATTGACAATCTGACCGTGGAAAGCTTAAAGGCGTTCCTTATTTCACAATTGAAAAGTGTATCAGAAGAGCAAAGCCATACCCTACAGCTAGCTTATCAGTATTATCTCGAAAAGGATGATCTTTCAACTGTTGTACGAGAACTTAAGCGTGGTTTTTCACCAGCTAGAATTCTAAATGCAAATGATTCAGACAGTAGTTCAAAAGGGTTGCTAGAAACAGGACAGTATCAAGCCCTCAATTCGCTTGAATCGCCCAATAATCTGTATCGTGTAGTCTTTGCAGTAGCAAAATTAACAGAAGGTTGGGATGTCCTCAATCTTTACGATATCGTTCGTATTAGCAACTTGGGAAAAATGAATGATAAAAGAGATGCTAAATCAACCAATTCCGAGGCTCAGTTGATCGGACGTGGGGCGCGATACAATCCTTTCTCCTTAAATCAAAAGATTTCTTACCAAAGACGATTTGATGAATCAGATGAAACAGCAAGTCTTTTATTGGAAACACTACACTACCATACCCTTAATGAACCGCAATACATCAAGAATTTGATGGCATCACTTGACAAGATGAATCTTGCGACTGGGACGGATGAAAAAAATCCTCCGATTGAAATCAGACTGAAACCTTCTTTTAAGAAAACCCAAATCTTTAAAACAGGTAAACTTTACTATAATGAAACTGAAGAGATCCCTGATAGTCACTATGTGAATTTCCGTGCATATGGCATTGAAATTTCTAAGCTAGCCAATGTAACCTATTTTAAATCCACCTATGAAACAGCTTACCTTTCAGCTGAAGCAATAGAGTTAAAAACGTCCCAATTGAGGGGAATTGATATTCGTTACTTTAAAAAATCAATTAGTCGCTCTAATTTTTTCCGTTTTGAAAATCTGAAAAAATATCTTCCAAATCTCAAGTCTATGGATGAGTTTTGGGGTGAAAATTGGTTAAATTTGCGGAATCTTATATTATATGTTACAACAGAAAAAGAAACTGTCGTGGAAGAATTTTCCGCTATGGAAAAGCTGAAAATTATTGATAACTTTTTTAACCTACTGGCTGCCCAAATAAAGGCAGGTTATCGCAAAGCAATAGGTACGAATCGTTTTGTTGGATATCCTATTGAAGAATATCTCGTTGATTATCGTAAACGAATACCTAATTATGATACAGCTAAACAGAGTGGCTCCTTAATCGAACAAAAAGTAGCTAATATTAGTTTTGAAAAATTTGACTTTTTTGCTTATCAATCTGCTATAATCAATAGAAATGAAGAAAATCTAGTTAATGCTATCGCCAATCACATTGATGAACTAAGAGAACAATACGGTGATGTTTTCCTCATTCGGATGGACGAAAACATGCTAAAGGGGACAGATAAAGTTGAACAATTGAAATTGCACCAATTTGAGGAGAACCCACGGGAAATCAATTTTTCAGGATTTCAACCAGACTTTATCCTACTTCTTCAAAATAAGGATTACTATCTTCAAATCTTCATTGAACCCAAAGGTGAACAATTGGCAGAAAAAGATAGATGGAAGGAGGAACTTCTTTCATACATCAATGACCATCAAGAAGATTTGGTTTTCGAGGATGAAGTTGATGGAGTTATCATCAAAGGACTTAAATTCTATAATCAAGAAAATAGTAAACAAACACTCAATCAATTAGCACAGGTAGCTCTTGAAAAACCACATTTTGGTGGAAATATTAGACTGGATTTATTCTAAGTATCAAAAAGACGATTTCCAAGCGGAAATCGTCTTTTTTACTATTTTATCTTGTACTTGGTATAAACCAGTATATATTCTACTAGATAGTATGCTCTATCGCTTGTACCACTTCCACCTGTTGCTGAATCCATGGGTGTTCCTCACCAATCGACTCAACTGATTGAATTTTTTATAACTCCTCTTTCATAGCAAAGTAAGCACGTATTTTCGGCGCCACTTGTGTGCCGAAGAGTTCAATAGCTCTCAGAACTTGATCATGAGGCATAGAACCAAGCGGTAGATGGAGCATAAAGCGGTCCAAACCTAAATCCTCAATCATGCGAATCAATTTTTCTGCCACCTGGTCTGGATTTCCCACAAACATGGCACCATTTGGACCAACTTGCTCCAAATATTGCTCATAGGTCAACTCCTGCCAGTGTGGACGGTCCTTGGAAATCGCATCCACTACTTGCTTGGTCGGATGGAAATAATCTTTTACCGCCTGCTCGCCATCTTCAGCAATCCAGCCCCAAGAATGAGCGCCCACTTTCAGGTCTTTATCCGCATGACCGGCCTCCCTACCAATCTCACGATAAGCTTGAATCAATTTCTTGAAGTAACGCGGATTGCCACCGATAATGGCATAGACAATCGGCAACCCCGCCTGAGCAATCTTCACTGTTGATTCGACATGACCACCTGTCGCTACCCACAATGGCAATTTGTCCTGAACAGGACGAGGATAGACTTCTTTTCCAGCAATGCTTTGAGTCAATTGTCCCTGCCAGTTCACTTTGGTGCTTTCATTTGCCAGCTGAAGCAGGTCTAACTTTTCATCAAAGAGAGCTTCATAGTCTTTCAAGTCATAGCCAAACAGAGGGAAGGATTCGGTAAATGAACCACGTCCAGCCATAATCTCCGCACGGCCATTTGACAAGGCATCGATGGTAGCATATTGTTGGAACAAGCGAATCGGATCCATACTCGAGAGAATGCTGACTGCACTAGTCAAACGAATCTTCTTGGTATTAACAGCACTAGCTGCAAGAACAATCTCTGGCGCCGATACCGCAAAGTCCTCCCGATGATGCTCCCCAATCCCGTACACATCCAAACCAACCTTATCAGCCAACTCAATTTCTGCCACCAACTGACGAATACGTTCATCATGACTGTAAATCTGCCCAGTCACTTCCAGAGCAGTTGTTTCACCAAATGTTGAAATTCCTAATTCTACCATCCTGTTCCCTCGCTATCTCTTTTAGTTTTAGGGTATTTTATCACTAATTAGTTTTATTTTCAATAAATTTGCTCATTAGAAAAAGTCTAGATGAACTAGACTTTCTTAGCTTATTCTACTGTTACTGACTTAGCAAGGTTACGTGGTTTGTCCACATCAAGGCCACGGTGGAGTGTTGCAAAGTAAGCGACCAATTGTGTTGGTACGACCATTGAGATTGGCGAGAGGTAAGGGTGGACGGTCGTAAGGACGATATCGTCTGTCTCTTTAGCAACATTCTCTTCTGCAATAGTGAGAACCTTGGCACCACGGGCTGCGACCTCTTGGATATTTCCACGAGTATGGTTGGCAAGGACTGGATCTGACAAGAGGGCCAAGACAGGCGTTCCTTCTTCAATCAAGGCAATGGTTCCGTGCTTGAGTTCTCCTGCCGCAAAGCCTTCACATTGGATGTAAGAAATCTCTTTGAGTTTGAGACTGGCTTCCATGGCTACATAGTAGTCTTGACCACGTCCAATGTAAAAGGCATTGCGAGTTGTTTCAAGAAGGTCACGAACCTTTGCATCAATGGTTTCTTTTTCAGAAAGAGTTGATTCGATAGACTGAGCTACGATTGACAACTCATGAACCAGATCAAAGGCTTGGGCTTTGGCATTGCCGTTTGCTTCTCCGACTGCTTTTGCAAGAAAAGCTAGAGCTGCGATTTGTGCAGTATAAGCCTTGGTTGATGCCACGGCAATTTCAGGACCCGCGTGAAGAAGCATAGTATGGTTGGCTTCACGTGATAGGGTTGAACCTGGCACGTTTGTCACTGTCAAGCTTGGAATGCCCATTTCATTGGCCTTAACCAAAACCTGACGGCTATCCGCTGTTTCACCAGACTGGCTGATAAAGATGAAGAGTGGTTTTTTGCTGAGAAGTGGCATACCATAGCCCCACTCAGATGAAATTCCAAGTTCAACAGGTGTATCTGTCAATTCTTCCAGCATTTTTTTAGAAGCAAATCCTGCGTGGTAAGATGTTCCAGCTGCAAGGATGTAGATGCGGTCTGCGTCTTGAACAGCCTTGATGATAGCAGGTTCAACCACTACTTGACCAGCATCATCTGTGTAGGCTTGGATGAGTTTACGCATAACCGTTGGTTGCTCATCGATTTCCTTAAGCATATAGTAAGGATAAGTCCCCTTACCGATATCTGATAAGTCAAGCTCCGCAGTATAGCTAGCACGTTCACGGCGATTGCCATCATAGTCTTGAACTTCAACGCTATCAGCTTTCACGATAACCAACTCTTGGTCATGGATTTCCATGTATTGGTTGGTTTCACGAATCATAGCCATAGCATCTGAGCAGACCATGTTGTAGCCTTCTCCAAGACCAATCAAGAGTGGTGATTTGTTCTTAGCGACATAGATGACTTCAGGATCTTGTGAATCAATCAAGGCAAAGGCATAAGAACCACGAATGATGTGAAGGGCTTTTTTGAAGGCTTCAAGAACTGAGAGACCTTCTTCTTCTGCAAATTTCCCAATCAAGTGAACAGCGATTTCCGTATCTGTTTGCCCCTTGAAGTGGTGACCTGCGAGGTATTCTTCCTTGATTTCAAGGTAGTTTTCAATCACCCCATTGTGCACCAAGACAAAACGTCCTGTCTCAGAACGGTGTGGGTGAGCATTGTCCTCCGTTGGTTTCCCATGAGTCGCCCAACGAGTATGTCCGATACCAGTCGTTCCCTCAACACCAGCCGTCTTAGCAGACAATTCTGCGATACGACCAACAGCCTTAACTAGATGATTTTCAGCACCACCTAGGACAAAAATCCCCGCAGAATCATAGCCACGGTATTCGAGCTTTTCAAGCCCTTGAATCAAAATATCAGTTGCATTTGTGTTTCCAACAACACCAACAATTCCACACATAGTATATACGACACAGACCAGCTGTGCTTTCTCCTTAAATTGGTATAGTCTAATTCTCGCTTTACGGAATCAGCAAAAACAGTATATACTTGTTTTTCTCACTTGTCAAGAATAAAAATTGGTATAGTTTTTCTATCTGGTATTTTATCAAGATTTCACTTGATACCTGACAAGTCAGCATCAATTACTTATAATAAAAAGAGGAGGTATTTGCCATGTGGTTTTTCTTCGCACTTTTATCAGCTATCTTTGCAGCCTTAACGTCAATTTTAGCCAAGATTGGAATTGAGGGAGTTCCATCCAATCTAGCAACTGCTATTCGTACGGTCGTCGTCATTCTTATGGCCTGGGCCATGGTTTTCTTGACCAATAGTCAGACCGAAATTGTCAACATCAGTAAAAAAAGTTGGCTCTTTCTCATCTTATCAGGCTTGGCCACTGGCGCCTCCTGGCTCTGCTACTACAAGGCACTACAGATGGGCAATGCGACTGAGGTATCTGCTGTCGATAAATTCAGTCTCGTCATTACCCTCGTTCTAGCCTTTTTCTTCCTACAGGATGTCCTGACGTTTAAAACAATTATTGGCTGTATCCTGATTACGATTGGGACCTTGGTGATGATATTGTAATAAAAAGTGAGATGAACACCATCTCACTCTTTTTATTCTTAAAATCCATTATGGTCGCTGATTTCTTTGAACCAGTGACCTGATTTCTTCAGGCGGCGTTCCTGTGTTTCCAAGTCAAGCTCAACCAGACCGTAGCGATTTTTATAACTGTTGAGCCATGACCAGCAGTCGATAAAGGTCCAAATCAAGTAGCCCTTACAGTTGGCTCCGTCTTCAATAGCACGGTGCAGCTCACGAAGATGACCTTTGACAAAGTCAATACGATAGTCGTCCTGAATCATGCCATTCTCACGGAATTTTTCTTCCCCTTCAACACCCATGCCGTTTTCAGTTAGCATCCACTCAATATTATCATAGTTTTCCTTGATATTTTGGGCGATATCATAAATCCCCTGCTCGTAGATTTCCCAACCGCGGTGAGGATTGATTTTACGGCCCGACATGATATAAGGCTCATAGAAATGCTCTGGCAAGAGTGGACTGTCTGGATGCTTGGCAAAACGTGGCGCCATAACGCGCAAAGGCTGGTAGTAGTTGACTCCAAGAAAGTCCACAGTATGATCACGAATGAGCTCCAACTCTTCTGCTGTAGAATCCGGCAGTAAATCATGCTCTGCTAAAATCTCTACTAACTCTTCTGGATAAGCTCCCAGTACAGACGGGTCTAAGAAAGATTGAGCTTGGAAGAGATCGGCAATGCGAGCGGCCTTCACATCCGCAGGATGCTGGCTACGTGGATAAGCTGGCGTCAAGTTAAGGACAATCCCAATCTTAGAATCAGGCAAAATCTCATGACAGGCCTTAACCGCAAGACTACTAGCCAGTTGCGTATGATAAGCAACCTTAACCGCCGCTTTGGCATCTACCTTATGGGGATAGTGGGCATCATAGAAATAGCCAAACTCTACAGGTACGATGGGCTCGTTAAAGGTAATCCATTGGTCTACCAAGTCACCGTAAGTCTCAAAACAAAAACGAGCATAGTCTTCATAAGCCTTGACAGTTGCCTTATTTTCCCAACCATCGCCGTCTTCTTGGAGGGCAAAAGGCAGGTCGAAGTGATAAAGATTGACTAAGAGACGAATCCCCTTGGCCTTAATGGCTTCAAAGACCTGACGGTAGAAAGTCACCCCTTGCGGATTGACCTCTCCACGGCCCTGTGGGAAAATACGAGACCACTGGATAGAAGTTCGGAAGGCTGTATGCCCAGTCTCTACCAAAAGCTCAATATCCTTTTCCCAGTTCTCATAGAAGGTCGATGTTTTATCAGGTCCAATCCCATTGTAGTAGCGGTTTGGCTCTACTTGATACCAATAATCCCAGAGATTATCTCCTTTACCATCACCAAGCACTCGTCCTTCTGTCTGTGGTCCAGAAGTGGAGGAACCCCAAACAAAATCCTTTGGAAATTTTAGCATTGTTATACCTCTTCGTTTATTCATTTTGCCCATTATATAGAAAAAACAAGGTAAAAACTAGTTACATTTTTGCCTTGTTTTTCTTCTGATTATAGTTTTTATTTCTTGCTGAGGATTTCAAGGGTTTCGAGCAAGTTGTCTGCATGAACTTCGATGGTGTCACCAGTCGCCTTAATCTTAACTTCTACGATGCCATCGGCTGCTTTCTTCCCAACAGTGATACGGATTGGCAGACCAATCAAGTCGCTATCGCTGAATTTAACCCCGACACGTTCGTTACGGTCATCTGTCAAGACCTCGTAACCAGCGTCCATCAAGTTGGCTTCTAATTTTTCTGTCAAGGCTTGCGCTTCTTCGTCTTTAACATTGACAGTAATCAAATGCACATCAAATGGCGCCAATTCTTTAGGGAAGTTAACTCCCCAAGCGTAACGGTATTCACCTTTTGGAGTCTTGTTTACAAAGAGGCGAGCGTGTTGCTCCATAACTGCTGAGAGGAGACGGCTGACACCGATACCGTAACAGCCCATGATGATTGGGATTGCACGTCCATTTTCATCTAAAACATCTGCACCCATACTTGCTGAGTAGCGAGTTCCGAGTTTAAAGATGTGACCAATCTCGATACCACGCGCAAAGTTAAGAACACCTTGTCCGTCTGGTGAAATTTCACCCTCACGAACTTCACGGATATCCACATATTCTGCAGTGAAGTCGCGACCTGGATTGACACCAGTTAAGTGGTAACCATCTTGGTTGGCACCAGCAACAGCATTGCGAACATCTTGCACCTTACGGTCAGCAATGATTTTCACATTTTCTGGCAAACCAACTGGACCAAGCGAACCAAAGCCAGCTGAGATAACATTTGCTACTTCTTCCTCGCTCGCAACATCAAAGAAATCTGCACCCAAGTGGTTTTTCAACTTGACTTCATTGAGTTGGTCATTTCCAACTAGAAGGGCTGCAACAAGCTCACCATCTGCCATGTAGAAGCGAGTTTTAATCGTTTGCTCTTCTGGCACGTTTAGGAAGGCTGCCACTTCATCAATTGATTTAACATCTGGTGTTGCGACACGAGTCACTTCTTCTTCCGCAACGACACGGTTGCTTGGTTTGTACTCGTTTGTTGCCATTTCTAAGTTAGCTGCATAGCTAGACTCACTTGAGTAGGCAATAGTGTCTTCACCAGAAACCATCCATTTGAGCAATTCTGCCTTGATTTCTTCTTGCACTTCTGCAGGAATCTCATCAAATGAGGCAACTGACTTGTCTAAGACAACCCAGCGGTCAAGGTCTGTACGAGCAGGAGTGATGGCCATAAATTCTTGGCTATCCTTACCACCCATGGCACCACCGTCACCGATAATAGCCTTGAAATCCAAACCACTACGAGTGAAAATGCGTTCATAGGCAGCCTTGTATTCATCATAGATCACATCCAAGCTGTCATAGTTGGCATGGAAGCTATATCCGTCTTTCATGATAAATTCACGCGTACGGAGAAGACCGTTACGTGGACGCTTTTCATCACGGTACTTAGGCTGGATTTGGTAGAGATTAAGCGGCAATTGCTTGTAAGATTTCACAGAGTCACGAACAATAGCCGTAAAAGTTTCTTCGTGGGTCGGACCTAGGATAAAGTCTGACTTTTCACGATTTTTCAGTTTATAAAGGTCTTCACCATAGGTTTCGTAACGACCTGATTCGCGCCAGAGATCGGCACTGAGAAGGGCAGGAGCCAACATTTCCACCGCACCAATCTTATCAAACTCTTGGCGCATAATGTTTTTAGCCTTTTCAATCACACGGTTAGCGAGTGGCAGGTAAGAATAAACACCGGCAGAAACTTGACGAACATAACCAGCACGCAACATAAGGGCATGGCTGATAACTTGAGCATCGCTTGGCATTTCGCGAAGCGTTGGGATTAGCATTTTACTTTGTTTCATAATATTCCTCGATTATCTAAAAGAAGAGTCGCATAATGTCATTCCAGGTTACAGCTAGCATCAAGACAACCATGATAACTACACCAGCCATGGTGACATAGGTTTCAATTTCTTGTTTAAGGGGTTTCCGGCGGATAGCCTCTAGGATATTGAGCACAATCTTTCCACCATCCAAAGCCGGAATCGGAATCAAGTTAAAAATCCCGATATTGATGGAAATCACGGCTAGGAAATAGAGGACATTCTCAATTCCATTTTTAGCAGCATCGCTACTTGCCTTAAAAATAGCAACGGGACCACCGAGTTTGTTCAAATCTGGATGGAAAATCAAGTTTTTCAGAGCCGAAAGGATACGAAGTCCTGAGTCAGCTGCAGTTGTAAATCCACCAACAAACATGGATAGAAAGTCTGACTTGACTCCCGGTTGAACCCCAAGAATATAACGTCCTTGATTCTCTTCTGGAGTCACCGTGACTTGTTTTTCACTACCATTTTCGGAAATGGTCACATCTAAGGTCGGGGCTGTCTTGTCCTTGGTATCTGCTTCCACAGCCTGGATCAAGTCTTGCCAATTCTTAACCTCATGCGAGCCGACCTTAGTAATTTGGGCGGTCTCAGCTACACCTACCTTAGCCAAAGCTCCCTCTGGCATGACATGAAAGAGATTGGTCTGAGTATCTCTAACACCGCCCTGCAAAAAGATCAAGATCCAAAAAACAACAACACCTAAGATAAAGTTATTCATAGGACCTGCAAAGTTGGTGATGAGCTTGCCCCAGATAGAAGCATTTTGATACTGTACATCCAAAGGAGCGATGCGCACTTCGGTTCCGTCTTCTTCAACAACCGTTGCATCATGATCCACTGCAAAAGTCTTTTCTTCTTCCAGGACCAAACCCTTAATAAAGAGCTTGTCTTCAAAGTCAAACTGGGTTACCTGCATAGGAAGAGCCGTTTGATCCAGTTTCTTCCCTGAGAGGTTGATCCGTTTGACCTTACCATCGTCAGCAAGTGTTAAACTGACTGGAGTTCCTGTCTTGATTTCTGTCGCATCATCACCCCAGCCTGCCATACGAACATAGCCTCCTAGAGGAAGGATTCGAATGGTATAAGCCGTGCCATCCTTACCGATATGGGAAAAAATCTTGGGCCCCATACCAATGGCAAATTCACGAACTAAAATGCCTGATTTCTTGGCAAAATAAAAATGTCCAAACTCATGCACCACCACAATAATCCCAAAAACGAGGATAAAGGTTAGCAATCCAATCATTCAATATTCCTTTCTTTAAAACAGGCCAAATAAGTGCATCATTGGAAACACAATCAGCATGCTGTCAAAGCGATCCAACACACCGCCATGTCCAGGGATAAATTTCCCAGAATCCTTGACACCGAAATGGCGTTTCATGGCACTCTCAATCAAGTCACCAAACTGACCTGCCACACTGAAGAAGGCAGCAAAGAGACTCATTCTATAAATCCCATAAGGAAGAGCAACTGTACTGTCCACTAGCATGAAGATTACCGTTATTAGTACCGCACCTAGAATACCCCCGACAAATCCCTCAATACTCTTATTAGGAGAAACTCTCGGAGCCAACTTATGTTTACCAAAATTCATCCCTGTCAGGTAGGCTGCGCTATCTGTCGCCCAAACGATAAAAAGGGCCAAAAGTACCTTGTCAAAACCTGCCACCCGAGCATCTAGTAAGGCATTAAAGCCAAAACCAACATAAAAGCTCACAGCAATTGGGAAAGCGGCATCTTCAATCGTATAGTTTTTACTGAAAACGGTCGTCCCTAGCATTATGGTAATCAAAACACTGTAGGCAACTACATTCCCATCAACAGGCAAAAAAGTTAGGTAATTTTCTAAAGGAACTGTGAGAGCAAAGGTCGCAAAGAGAGTCAAAGCGCCCTCAATGGTCATAGTCTTTAACCCCTTCATATGCAAAAGTTCATGGACGCCTAGCATCGCTAACAAGCCAATCCCTATCTGCAACAAGAGGCCTCCTGCAAACAAGACTGGAAGGAAAATCGCCAGGGCCAATACCGCAAACAATGTTCTCTTTTGTAAATCCTTGGTCATATCTTCTCCTAAACTCCTCCAAAACGGCGATTGCGATGGTTAAAAGCAGCAATAGCTTCCTGCAAGGCGGCTTCATCAAAATCAGGCCACAAGGTATCCGTAAAGTAAAGCTCACTATAGGCTGCTTGCCATGGCAAGAAATTACTTAAACGCAACTCACCACTCGTACGGATAATCAAATCAGGATCCCGCAAATCCTTTGGCAGGTGTTGCGTAAAAAGATAGTCCCCAATCATATCTTCTGTAATGTCACCAGGGTTGATTTTAGCATCTAGAACATCCTGAGCCAAGCCCTTAAGAGCCTGCGTAATTTCAGCACGACCACCATAATTGAGTGCAAAATTGAGAATCAAGCCCGTATTGTTCTTGGTCAACTCCTCTGCTTTTTTCAAAGCTTCAAAAGTCGGCTTAGGCAAACGGTCCGTCTCCCCAATCATCTGAATCTTAACATTATTTGCGTGCAATTCAGGGACATAGTTATCATAAAATTCGACTGGCAAGTTCATGATAAACTTGACTTCTTGATCTGGGCGTGTCCAATTTTCCGTTGAAAAGGCATAAACCGTGATGACCTTAACTCCCATCTTGTTAGCTGCCTTGGTCACCTTTTGGAGGGCTTCCATCCCCGCCTTATGACCAAAAACCCGTGGTTGCATCCGTTTTTTAGCCCAGCGGCCATTCCCATCCATGATGATGCCAATATGAGCAGGAACCTGTGTTGGAACCTCGACTTCTACAGCTTTATCTTTCTTAAAAAATCCAAACATGTTCTTATTCCTATTCAAAAATCTATCGTTTCATTATACCATATTTCCCTATTTTCTTCTATTGCTAAGTTATTAGCTCTCCGTAAAGACAAAAAATAAGCCGCCTGATTGGGCGACTTAGTTTTATAGGGAGATTATTATGAAAAAGTTTTAGGAGTTTAAGTTAAGTTCCTCTTAACTTATGAACCTAGTATACCGTCCCTAACTTAAATTTTTCTTAAGTTTTTTGAGAAAGTCAGATTTTTCCATTTTTCTTGCCAATTTTTCTTAGATAAGCGTTCTTGATAGAGCTTCATTCGGTCCTCATTCTCTAAAAAATAAGGAGTCGGAGAAACTTGAAACTTTAAAATATCCTCTATACCATAAGGCGCAAAGAGCTCCAAAGTTGCGTCGACATGCAAGCGGAGTCCTATCGCCGTACAGCGTTCGGGATACTTACTCATGGCATCACGAGAACTCGTGTAAGGCACAGTATGAGGACTGTGCAGATGCATATAGACCTGATTTTTCAACTCCCACTGATACTGAGGATAATCTTCTCTTAGCTTTTTCTCTAGGGATACTGTTTCCTCATAAGAAACATCTGGATCAAAGAAAATCACATCCACATCCGTCTCACTATCAAAAGGCGATTTGTCTGACAAGAGATTCCAGATGAAATTCCTGACAGAACCTGCTGCCAACCACGAGTCTTTCAGATCAAGGTCACGAATGATGGTCAGAATGGTCATCATATCCGGATTTTCTCTGAAAGCATCTAGAATTTCTTGCTCATTTTTCACTGTATTCATAGCCTAAATGCTCATATGCCTTAGCAGTCGCCACCCGTCCAGAACGAGTTCGCATGATGAAACCTTTCTGAATCAGGTAAGGTTCGTACATATCTTCGACTGTCTCACGCTCTTCAGCGATATTAACCGAAAGGGTACCTAGACCGACAGGACCACCACCATACATCTCAATCATGGTCCGAAGGATTTTTTGGTCCACATAGTCCAAACCTTCATGGTCTACATCTAACATGGTCAAAGCCTTATCGGTAATAACATCATCGATAACCCCATTCCCCATAATCTGGGCAAAGTCGCGCACGCGCTTGAGGAGACGATTGGCAATACGAGGAGTTCCTCGACTGCGTAAGGCCAGCTCAGCAGCTGCCTCATGGGTGATTTCCATCTCAAAAATATCTGCTGTCCGCTCAACAATCTCTGTCAAGTCAGCGTGGGCATAGTATTCCATATGACCTGTAATCCCAAAACGTGCCCGCAGAGGATTTGAGAGCATCCCCGCACGTGTCGTCGCACCAATCAAGGTAAAAGGTGGCAAGTCCAAATGAACACTGCGACTGCCCTCTCCAGCCCCAATCATGATATCAATGTAGAAGTCCTCCATGGCACTATAGAGCACCTCTTCCACCGACATGGGTAAGCGATGAATCTCGTCAATAAAGAGAACGTCTCCAGGCTCCAAATCATTCAAAATCGCTACCAGATCACCCGCTTTTTCGATAACAGGACCAGACGTTTGCTTGAGATTGACTCCCAGTTCATTGGCAATAACAAAGGCCATGGTTGTTTTCCCGAGACCTGGAGGACCAAATAAAAGAACATGGTCCAGTGCCTCATCCCGCATTTTTGCTGCCTCAATAAAGATTTGCAGCTGATCCTTGACCTTATCCTGACCGATATATTCACGTAAATATTGGGGACGGAGGGTACGTTCTACTAACTCCTCATCCCCCATGATCTCATTGTCTAAAATTCTACTCATGGCTCTATTATATCAAAAATCCAAGCCACAAACAAAAAAGCCACCTGATTGGGTGGCCTCTTTAGGGAGATTATTATGAAAAAGAAAAGTTTAGGATTTCATTAAATAAAGGGTACTCAATGAAAATCGAAATCAGACTAGGCAGATAGACGCAAGCATAACTATAGTTAGCTAAGTCGACTCTAACGAAGGTTGGTGAGATTTTCGAAGAGTATTAGGAGGTCTTTATTTAATGGTTATATAATACAAGATGAATCTTAAAGCTAACTTAACTTTTTCTCTGATTTATCATTTTTTAAAAAATTTTTTTCAAATGGATTTTTCCTCTCCAAGTCATAAAAAAGCCACCTGATTGGGTGACTTCTTTAGGAGATTATGATGAAAAAGAAAAGTTTGGGATTTCATTAAATAAAGGGTACTCAATGAAAATCGGAATCAGACTAGGCAGATAGGCGCAAGCATAACTATAGTTAGTTAAGTCGACTCTAACAAAGGTTGATGAGATTTTCGAAGAGTATTAGGAGGTCTTTATTTAATAACTATATAATACACAAGGAGACTTAAATTTTACTTAAGAAAAAATATTTTTTTATCTTTTTCGATCCACCCAAATCATGCCTGTACAATCATAAGTAGATAAGGTTTCAAATCCCAGAGATCGATAGAATCCCAAGGTTTTTTCTGTCTGATCGGTCACTAGTTGGACTTGATAGGCATCTTTGTAATCACCTAAAGTCTCTTTCATCAAGTCGCTACCAATCCCTTGGCGTTGATAGCTAGGCAAAACGATCAAATCCTGGACAAAAATCGATGAAAAACCATCTCCGACTAAACGGACCAAGCCCACCACAGCATCACCATCAAGTGCTAGATAAATCGCTAATGAGTGAGACAAGGCCTTCTCCAACATCTGAGGTTGATGTGTATAATTTGTCCATCCAACTGCCTGATAGAGATGCAAAACATCCTCTAGCTTGACGATTTCTTGCTTTCTAATAGTTATCATCCCAACACCTCTTAGAATTCTCTCAAGCTCTTGTACTGCCGTCCATTTTTATCAAAATTTTCAGGAGCCAACCATGTTTCCAAACGAACTTTAACTTGAGGCCAGTCCTTATCAATCATAGCGAGCCAATCCGTATCCCTCGTGCGCCCCTTATAAACGACTGCCTGACGGAAGGTTCCTTCATAAACAAAGCCCAAACGCTCCGCGGCTCGTCTGGATGGGAGATTTAGAGCATCGCATTTCCACTCATAGCGACGATAGTTAAGCTCCTCAAAAACATAGCGAGCTAGGAGATATTGAGCTTCTGTTCCTATCCTCGTCCCCTTAAGAGCAGGAGAAAAAGTGACGGCACCCACTTCTATTACTCGGTTATTCTGGTCAATGCGCATGAGAGAAAAAGTTCCCAAGGCCTTACCAGTTGCCTTGTCTATAATCGCATAATAAAAACGATCCTTACGAGCCAACATCTGATTTAAAACGGTAACCAGTTCCTCCATATCTGCCACTGGTTCCTGAAAGAGGTAGGTCCACATCTCCCGAGGCGTATCAGGACCATAAACAGCTAATAAATCCTCCGCATGCTTTTCTACCGAAAGAGACTCTATCCGAGCGTAGCACCCTTCTAAGAAATCAATGGAAGGCAATTCTCCTGGAGTATAACCTTCCATTGACTCACCAATTATCTGACCATATTCGTTTACTGACATTGTTTTCTCCTTGATTCACTTTTCAAACTTTATAATTGCACATAGTATATCATACTTTCATGAAAAAATTCAAAAAATCCTCCAGATTCTACTCTGAAGGATTCCTATCTTATTTCACAACGATATTAACGAGCTTGTTAGGTACCGCAATCACTTTCACGATTTCCTTACCGTCAATCTCTGCTTTGACTTTTTCATCCGCTAGAGCAATTTCTTGCAATTCTTCGCGTGACAGGTCTTTAGCGACCATGAGTTTGGCACGGACTTTTCCTTTGATTTGGACGACGATTTCGATTTCGTCTTCAACCAATTTGCTTTCGTCCCAAGTTGGCCAAGCCACGTAAGAGATGGATTCACCTGTTGCTGTAACTGTTTGCCAAAGTTCTTCTGCCAAGTGAGGTGCAAATGGGGCAATCAATTGGATAAAGCCTTTGGCGTAGTCCACATAGAGTTTGTCTTCCTTGTTAGCAGCGTTGACAAAGACCATAAGTTGGGCAATTGCTGTGTTGAATTTCATGGATTCGATTTGCTCAGTTACAGCCTTAACAGTTTCGTTATAGACCTTGTCAAGAGCACCATTGTTGTCCGCAACGATTTCTTTACTTGTAATCAAACGGTAAACACGGTCGAGGAATTTACGGCTTCCTTCCAGACCTTCTTCTGACCAAGCGATAGAGGCATCGAGTGGTCCCATGAACATTTCATAGACACGAAGGGTGTCAGCGCCGTATTGTTCCACCACATCGTCTGGATTGACAACGTTCTTGAGTGATTTAGACATCTTGGCTGGTGCTTGCTCCAACTCTTCTCCTGTTTCCACATGGAAGAAAGAACCGTCACGTTTTTCAACCTTATCAGTCGCTACAAGAGCTCCACGGTGGTCACGGTAGCTTGTTCCCAAAATCATTCCTTGGTTAAAGAGTTTTTGGAATGGTTCTTTAGTTGGAACAACACCGAGGTCATAGAGGAATTTATGCCAGAAACGAGCGTAAAGTAAGTGAAGCACGGCGTGCTCTGCACCACCCACGTAGATATCTACTGGCAACCATTGTTTGAGGAGGTCCTCATCAGCCAATTTCTCAGTATTGTGCGGGTCAATATAGCGGAGGTAGTACCAGCTTGAACCAGCCCATTGTGGCATGGTGTTGGTTTCACGACGACCTTTGACACCATCTTCACGCGTCACTTCAAGCCAGTCGGTCAAGTTAGCCAATGGGCTTTCCCCTGTACCTGAAGGGCGGATGTCCTTGGTTACTGGCAAGACAAGTGGCAATTCATTTTCAGGAACAGCCGTTGAAGTTCCATCTTCCCAATGAATGATTGGGATTGGCTCCCCCCAGTAACGTTGACGGCTAAAGAGCCAGTCGCGGAGACGGTAGGTAACCTTCTCTTGTCCACAACCTTTCTCTTCCAACCAAGCCACAATCTTAGCAATAGCGTCTTCTTTGTTCAGTCCATCAAGGAAGTCTGAATTGACATGAAGACCATCTTCTGTGTAGGCAGCTTCTGCTACATTTCCACCTTCAAGCACTTCTACGATTGGAAGGTCAAATTGTTTGGCAAATTCCCAGTCACGTTGGTCGTGGGCAGGAACAGCCATTACCGCACCTGTACCATAGCTAGCAAGAACATAGTCGGCAATCCAGATTGGGATTTCCTTGCCATTGACAGGGTTGATGGCATAAGCGCCCGTCCAAACCCCTGTTTTTTCCTTGGCTAGATCGGTACGAGCCAAGTCAGACTTGAGACTAGCTTGGTGTTTGTAGTCCGCAACTGCATCAGCTTGCTCTGAGCTTGTGATGGCATCTACTAGTTCATGCTCAGGAGCCAAGACTGTGAAGGTCGCACCGAAAAGAGTGTCAGGACGAGTCGTAAAGACTGTGAATTCCTTGTCTGTTCCCTTAACTTTAAAGGTTACATTGGCACCAGTTGATTTACCAATCCAGTTGCGTTGCATATCCTTGATAGACTCTGGCCAATCCAACTCATCCAAGTCGTTAAGCAAGCGCTCTGCATAGGCCGTGATTTTAAGCATCCATTGGCGCATTGGTTTGCGGACAACTGGATAGCCCCCACGTTCAGAAGTTCCGTCAGGCAGGACTTCTTCGTTGGCGATAGCTGTTCCCAATTCTTCTACCCAGTTTACTGGTACTTCGGCTTCATAGGCCAAGCCTTTTTCGTAAAACTTGGTGAAGATCCACTGAGTCCATTTGTAGTAGTTTGGATCTGTTGTGTTGACTTCACGGTCCCAGTCGTAAGAGAATCCAAGCGCATTGATTTGACGTTTGAAGTTGGCAATGTTTTCTGCTGTAAATTCTGCCGGGTCATTCCCCGTATCCATAGCGTATTGCTCAGCTGGCAAACCAAAGGCATCCCAACCCATTGGGTGAAGGACATTGTAACCTTGGGCACGTTTGTAACGGCTAAGGATATCAGTCGCTGTATAACCTTCTGGGTGTCCTACGTGCAATCCAGCTCCTGAAGGATATGGGAACATGTCGAGAGCATAAAACTTCGGTTTTGATGCATCTGTTCCTGTCTTAAATGTATGATGTTTCGCCCAGTAGCCCTGCCACTTAGGCTCAATTTCTTTATGATTGTAAAAACTCATGGTCTCTCTCCAATTTTGTGATGTTACTATTATACCATTTTTGAGGGAATTTGAAAGACGAGAAATGTTCTTTTAGACTTGGATAACAAGAAATACTGAGTCGCAAATCCAACTTATTTAACAGGAAAAAAAGTTAGCTCCTAATCGGAGCTAACTTCTATTGATTATTTGTCTCTTCCATCTTCTCACGTCCCAGTTCTCGATAGCTACGGTCGCCAACAACTTCTACACTAAACTGGCCATCCTCATATTCAAGGATCGTCACGCTACCATTATCTAGACCATGCGGATGCATGCCATTGATTAGATAAACAATGGTACCAATGGTCATTCCATGGCTTACGACGAGAGCATTGCCCCCACCTTGTTCTTCCATTTCTTTGGCAATCGCTTCAAAGCCTTCCTTGATTCGACCACTGAGTTTTTCCCAACCTTCAGCCCAGCCTGCTGTATCAACCTCTACCAAACCTTCTGCTAGTTCTGCATAGGACAACTGATGAACATGGTCTACATTGAAAATTCTCGGAATCAATCCCATAAAGAGGTCCCCATCATAGGCTCCATCAAAACTACCAAAGCACCACTCTCTGATGCGCTTGTCCATGCGGTAAGGGATTTTCCCCTGCAGGCCAAGTTCTTCTAGGATAATTCCCATGGTTTGAATGGTGCGCCCTGAATCACTGGAATAAGCGCGGTCAAATTGTAAACCAGACTCTCTCAAGCCAATTCCCAGTTCATGGATTCCCAACTCACCTTCTGCAGTCAGAGGTGTATCACTCCATCCTTGAGCACGTCCAATGGTGTTAAACATCGTTTTCCCATGACGGACCAAGTACAATCTTACTTTAGACATTTTCTATCCTCCATTTTCTTCTATTATACCATGGATCAAAGAAATATTCGGCTTTCAAAAGCAAAGCCAACATTTGTAAATTATCCAAAAGAAAAGCTACCCTCATGGTAGCTTCCCTAGGAGATTATTATGAAAAAGTTTAGGATTTCTATTAAATAAAGTTAGGAGGTCTTTATTTAATGATTATAGTATACACAGTCATCCTTAAACTCAACTTAAATCCTCTCTCTTTTTTATTAATTTTTAAAACTATGGATTGGAGCTGGGATTTGCCCACCGCGAGAGATGAAATCAATAGACGAAGCCCCGTTGACCTTCATAACTGGAGCTGTCCCTAGCAAGCCACCAAACTCAATCATATCGCCTTCTTTGCCCTTTGGAATAATACGAACAGCCGTTGTTTTCATGTTAATAACACCAATTGCCGCCTCATCCGCAATCATAGCTGCAATGGTTTCAGCAGGCGTATCTTCCGGAATGGCAATCATATCCAGCCCAACAGAACAGATAGCCGTCATGGCTTCTAGTTTCTCTAAATTCAGAGAGCCATCTTGTACCGCAGCAATCATCCCCTCATCTTCAGAAACGGGGATAAAAGCACCTGACAAGCCACCGACTTGGTTACAAGCCATCACTCCGCCCTTCTTAACTTGGTCATTCAAAAGAGCGAGGGCAGCCGTCGTCCCATGCGTACCAACTGTTTCTAGGCCCATTTCCTCAAGGACACGAGCCACAGAATCGCCAACTGCAGGAGTTGGTGCCAAGCTTAGATCGACAATTCCAAAGTCAACACCCAGTCTCTCGCTGGCCATCTGACCAACTAATTGACCGATACGAGTAATCTTGAAGGCCGTTTTCTTGACTGTTTCCGCTACTACATCAAAGCTCTGTCCACGAACTTTTTCCAAGGCACGCTTGACCACACCAGGACCCGAAACCCCGACATTGATGATAACATCTGCTTCGCCAACACCATGAAAGGCCCCTGCCATAAAAGGATTGTCCTCAACAGCATTAGCAAATATGACCAACTTGGCCGCACCCATATCTGACAACATAGCTGTTTCCTTGATGATACGTCCCATATCAGCGACCGCAGTCATGTTGATACCTGATTTAGTTGAGCCAATATTAACGGACGAACAGACCTTATCTGTCTCAGCTAGAGCGCGGGGGATAGAATTGATGAGAATTTCATCTCCTTTTTGGTAGCCTTTTTGTACCAAAGCTGAGAATCCACCAATAAAGTCAACACCAATCTCCTTGGCAGCCTTGTCAAGTGCTTTTGCCAAAACAACATAGTCTATCGCATCAGTCGCAGCACCAATTAAAGAAATCGGAGTCACCGATACCCGTTTATTAACAATAGGAATCCCTAGTTCCGCAGCAATTTCATCTCCTACAGCTACTAGATTTGCAGCTTTAGTGGTGATTTTTTGGTAAATCTTTTCAGCAGCACGATTGATATCTGGATCAATACAGTCCAATAGAGAAATCCCCATGGTGATGGTTCTGATATCGAAGTTCTGCTCTTCGATCATGGCAATGGTTTCCGTAACTTGTCTAATATCCATGATAACCTCCTAGATATTGTACATAGCGTCAAAAATCGCCGCACTTTGAATATTGATTTTGACATTCAAGGTCTGGCCGAAAGTTTCAAACTCATTTCGCAGATAAGTGAAATCCTGTTTTTCGTCACTAGAAACGACTGCCATCATAGTAAAGTATTCATCCAACACCGTCTGAGAAATATCGTCAATATTCAAACCCAACTCTGCAATCTTAGTAGACACGCCTGCAACGATCCCAGCCTTGTCCTTACCAACCACTGTAATAATAGCCTTCATCCTTATACCCCATTTCTACGATTTTTAGAAAACCTGAACGTTTTTGATTTTCTTTTTTCCTAGTATAGCATATTTCCATAGAAAATACTAAAAAACGCCTGCTTACGAAGTTGTTCTTAAGAAAAAAACAATTTCGTAAACAAGCGTCTACCCTATCAAATGATGATGAGTGTTCCCGCTAGGACCGAAGTCCCAGCGGTAGACCAGAGCTAGACTAAGAGCACAAGACTCCATCATCATAACACTCAACAAAATTGATGATTTTATACTAATTCGATGATCGCCATTGGCGCAGCATCACCACGACGTGGTTCAGTTTTAAGGATACGAGTGTATCCACCGTTACGTTCAGCATAACGAGGTGCGATTTCTGAGAACAATTTTTGAAGTGCTGTAGTAGAAGTGTACTTATCAGTTGCTTCATCATAGTTTTCAGATGCGATTTCATTACGTACGAAAGCAGCTGCTTGACGACGTGCATGCAAATCACCACGTTTACCTAGAGTAATCATTTTTTCAACAGTTTTACGGATTTCTTTAGCACGAGCTTCAGTTGTCACGATTGATTCGTTGATCAAAAGGTCAGTTGTCAAATCGCGAAGCATTGCTTTACGTTGTGAGCTAGTGCGTCCTAGTTTACGGTAAGCCATGTATTCCTCCTTTATTTATCTTTTAATCCAAGACCCAAGTCAATGAGTTTGAGTTTCACTTCTTCCAAACTCTTGCGTCCAAGATTTCGTACTTTCATCATCTCTGCTTCAGATTTTTCTGTCAAATCATGCACAGTGTTGATACCGGCACGTTTCAAACAGTTGTATGAACGCACAGATAAGTCCAGTTCCTCAATCGTACGATCCAAAATACGATCGTCAGATTCAGTATCAGCTTCTTTCATCACTTCAGTTGACTTAGCAATCTCAGTAAGATTTGTAAACAAATCAAGATGTTCTGTCAAGATACGCGCTGAAAGCCCTAAAGCATCTTCTGGAATAATTGTTCCATTAGTCAAGATTTCAAGGGTTAATTTGTCAAATCCATCATTGCTACCTACACGAGCAGGCTCTACTTGATAGTTGACTTTTGTAACTGGTGTATAAATAGAATCTACAGCAAGTGTTCCAACTGGTGCATTATCTTTTTTGTTTTCATCAGCAGGTACATATCCACGACCACTGTTAACAGTCATTGTCGCTTTTAGAGAAGAACCTTCACCGATTGTAAAAAGATAATGATCTGGATTTACAATCTCAATATCACTGTCAGTCAAAATGTCTCCAGCTGTAATTTCAGCGGGACCTTCAACGTCAAGTTCAATGATTTTTTCGTCTTCAACGTATGATTTCACTGCAATCCCTTTAATGTTCAGAATGATTTGCATCACGTCTTCACGAACACCTGGAACTGTGTCGAACTCATGCAAGACACCTTCAATGTTGATAGATGTCACTGCTGCTCCTGGCAGAGAAGCCAGTAGTACACGACGAAGAGAGTTACCAAGAGTTGTACCGTAACCACGTTCAAGTGGTTCGATTACAAACTTGCCATAATCTTTATTTTCATCAATTTTTGTTATATTTGGTTTTTCAAACTCAATCATTTAGTTACTCCCTCTTAAACGAAAAGCAGTGTAATGCGATGATTATACACGGCGACGTTTTGGAGGACGAGCACCATTGTGTGGCACTGGAGTCACATCACGAATTGCTGTTACTTCAAGACCAGCGGCAGCAAGCGCACGAATAGCTGACTCACGACCAGAACCTGGACCTTTTACAGTAACTTCAACTGATTTAAGACCGTGTTCTTGTGCAGATTTAGCAGCAGCTTCAGAAGCCATTTGAGCAGCGAATGGTGTAGATTTACGAGAACCTTTGAAACCAAGAGCACCAGCTGATGACCAAGCAATTGCATTACCATGCACATCAGTAATCATAACAATAGTGTTATTAAATGTAGCGTGAATATGAGCAATACCAGATTCGATATTCTTTTTCACACGACGTTTACGTGTTGGTTTAGCCAAGACTTTTACCTCCTATATTATTTTTTCTTACCAGCAATCGCAACAGCTTTACCTTTACGAGTGCGAGCGTTGTTTTTAGTGTTTTGTCCACGGACAGGAAGTCCACGACGGTGACGAATACCACGGTAAGAACCGATTTCCATCAAACGTTTGATGTTCAAGTTTACTTCACGACGAAGGTCACCTTCAACTTTGATTGCATCCACTTCACGACGGATAGCATCTTCTTGATCTGATGTAAGGTCACGTACACGAACATCTTCTGAGATTCCAGCAGCAGCCAAAATTTTCTTAGATGTTGCAAGTCCGATACCATAAACATAAGTCAATGAGATTACTACGCGTTTGTCATTTGGAATGTCAACTCCAGCAATACGAGCCATGTTTTCTCCTTTCTATCTTATCCTTGACGTTGTTTGTGTTTTGGATTTGCTGGGCAAATTACCATAACACGACCATTACGACGAATTACTTTACAGTATTCGCAAATTGGTTTGACCGATGGTCTTACTTTCATTTCTTATCCCTCCAAGTTTTTCGATTATTTAAAGCGGTAAGTGATACGTCCACGTGTCAAGTCATATGGACTCATCTCGACAGTAACACGATCTCCCGCTAAAATACGAATATAGTTTTTACGAATTTTACCAGAAACTGTTGCTAAAATCTGATGTCCATTTTCAAGTTCAACCGTAAACATTGCGTTAGGCATTGTATCGACTACTTTGCCTTCAACTTCAATCACATCGTCTTTTGCCACGCAAAAGCACCTCCATAAATTTCGATTCGATGCCTCTGAAAACAGAGACAACAATTATAAGTCAGACTATCTCAGTATAACATTTGTAGCGATTTTTTGCAAGTGTGAAAAACGCTTTATTTCAAATTTGTCAATACTTTTTCGATATCTTTGAACACATCATTGATATCTTGATTTCCTTCGATATCGTGGACTAAACCTTTGGCACGGTAGTGAGCAATGATTGGTTCACCTTGGGCGATATTCACATCCAAACGACGCTTCACTGTCTCAGGTTTATCATCTTCACGTTGGTAGTAATCTTCCTCTTTATAGTCAACTGGTGGGTTGAAAACTTTGTGGAAGGTTTCACCTGTTTCGCGGTGGATGATACGACCACTCAAACGTTCCAAGAGACAATCTGGATTCACTTCGATATTGATCACGCCTTCTAGTTCGATACCAAGTTCCGCCAATGTTTTGTCCAAGGCATGGGCTTGTTCAATCGTACGTGGGTAACCATCCAACAAGAAACCTGTTTCCTTGATGTCGTCCTGTGAAAGGCGTTCTTTAACGATTCCATTTGTAACTTCATCTGGAACCAACTCACCTTTGTCAATATATGACTTCGCAAGTACACCCATTTCAGTTTGATTTGCCATAGCAGCACGGAACATATCTCCAGTTGAAATGTGTGCCACGTGGAATTGCTCCACAATTTTAGCTGCTTGCGTTCCCTTACCTGCTCCAGGTAAGCCCATAATCAAAAGATTCATGATAGGATCTCCTTATTTTGTATTTAAATAGAAGTAGAATTTTGTTTCAACCCCTATTTAAAAACAAAATAGAAGAGGGGAGACGAAAATCTCTCTGATAGATAGACCTTCATACTCCACTCTCTAAGCAAAAGTAATTTTGCTTTTATTCTGTTTTGTCCATGAAACCAACATACTTACGTTTCAATAGGTAACCTTCAAGTTGTTTGATTCCTTCGATACCGGTTGAGATAATGATCAAAAGACTAGTTCCCCCAAAAGCAACAGCTTCTGAAAGACCAAAGACATCTTTTGCCACAATCGGCAAGATTGAAATCACACCAAGGAAGATTGATCCGACAGTCGCAAGGCGACGAAGAAGTTTCGACATGAACTCTTCAGTCCCCTTACCAGGACGGACACCATGAATGTAGGCTCCACTCTTTTGCAAGTTTTCTGCTGCCTTCTCTGGATTGATCTGTACAAATGTATAGAAGAATGTAAAGAGAATGATTAACAAGGCATACATAGCAACACCTGTCGGAGATGTTGTAGATAACATTTCCTGTGCTGTACGTACCCAAGCCCAATCATGACCTGTAGCACTCAAAAATTGAAGAATGGCTGCAGGTGCTGCTGTAATGGAACTTGCAAAGATAACTGGGATAACCCCCGCTGGGTTCACCTTCAACGGAAGGTATGAGCTTGATGGGGCTCCTTGAGCAACTTTTGTATATTGGATTGGAATTTTATATTCTGCCTGTTGAACAAAGGTTGTAAAGTAAACAATCAACAAGACAGCGATAATCAAAATAACGACAAAGATAATAGATGAAGTCAAACGGCTACTTGGAATATTGACGAAGTAGTCAACATAGATGCCTTTAATCATCTCAGGAATTGAAGCAACAATACCTGCAAAGATGATCATAGAAACACCATTTCCGTATCCCTTATCTGTAATTTGTTCCCCGAGCCAAGTTACAATCATACTACCTGCTGTGAGGATAATACCAATAGTAACAAAAACTTGTGGAGTTAAAGCTGTCGTTAATAATTTCGCTCCAGATAGAGTATTAAATCCTGCTGTAATCCCGATAGATTGAACAAATGCAAGCACAAGTGCAATATAACGAGTAGCTTGGTTTAGTTTTCTCCGTCCTACTTCCCCTTGTTTGCCCCATTCTACAAACTTCGGTAAAATATCCATTTGTAGCAATTGAACAACGATGGAAGCAGTGATATACGGACTTACTCCGAGTGCAAAAACGGAGAAGTTCTTCATGGCATTCCCTGAAACAAGACTAAGCATGTTCAAGAAAGATAAACCGCTGAGAGCTTCTAAACTTTTTGCATTCACACCTGGAACAGTGATACTTGTCCCAATACGGAAAACAAGAATGATAAAAATTGTAAAGAGAATTTTTGATCGAACTTGTTTAACCTTGAGCGCTTCTTTTAGTAATTTAAAAAACATGGGTCACCTCTCTTAGATGACTTCTACAGAACCACCTTTAGCAGTGATAGCTTCCTCAGCTGATTTAGAGAATTTAGCTGCTTTCACAGTCAATTTCTTAGTCAACTCACCGTTACCAAGAATTTTAACTCCTGATTTTTCAGCTTTCACAATTCCTGCTTCGATAAGTACAACTGGAGTTACTTCTGCACCGTCTTCAAAGACGTTCAATTGGTCAAGGTTTACAATTGCGTATTCTTTAGCGTTGATGTTAGTGAATCCGCGTTTTGGAAGACGACGGAACAATGGAGTTTGTCCACCTTCAAAACCAAGGCGAACTCCGCCACCGCTACGAGCTTTTTGACCTTTTTGACCGCGACCAGATGTTTTACCGTTACCTGATGAAGTACCACGACCAACACGGTTACGTACTTTACGAGAACCTTCTGCAGGTTTCAATTCATGAAGTTTCATTATTATTTTCTCCTCTTTTGTAAAATGCTAGCGCCGATAAGAGAGAAAAGGTTGTCTCCCTTATCAACTCGCCTATACATTGTCATCTTAGATGACTATACCTAGTTTTAGGGGATGAGTATTGCCACATCCCCTAAAAATTCATTAGTTTACTTCTTCAACTGTTACCAAGTGAGATACTGCAGTGATCATACCACGGATAGCAGCGTTGTCTTCTTTGATAACAGAGCTGTTCAATTTGCCAAGTCCAAGTGCTACAACAGTTTTACGTTGTGATGGAATGCGTCCGATTGGAGACTTAGTCAAAGTAATTTTAATTTGAGCCATTTTATCCCCTTTCTTATGCCAAATCAGAAACTGAGATACCACGAAGGGCAGCAGCTTCTTCAGCGCGTTTCAATTGTTTCAAACCTTCAACAGTTGCGCGAACAATGTTGATTGGAGTGTTAGAGCCAAGTGATTTAGATGTAATATCTGCCACACCTGCCAATTCCACAACGGCACGAACTGCACCACCAGCGGCAACTCCAGAACCTTCTACAGCAGGTTTCAACAATACTTTAGCTCCACCGAATTCTGAAAGAACTTCGTGTGGGATTGTTGTTCCAACCATAGGAACTTCAATCAAGTTTTTCTTAGCATCTTCTACTGCTTTGCGGATTGCTTCTGGAACTTCTTGAGCTTTACCAGTACCAAATCCTACGCGACCGTTGTGGTCACCAACAACAACAAGAGCTGCGAAACGAAGACGACGTCCACCTTTAACAACTTTTGTAACACGGTTGACAGCAACTACGCGTTCTTCTAATTCAACTGCATTGTCTTTAAATGCCATTTTCTAGTGTCCTCCTATTAGAATTTCAATCCGTTTTCACGAGCTGCATCAGCCAAAGCTTTCACACGTCCGTGATATAGATATCCACCGCGGTCGAACACCACTTCTGAAATACCTTTAGCGTTTGCACGTTCTGCAACGAGTTTACCGACAGCAACGGCTTGTTCAGTTTTAGTTCCTTTTGAAACTTCTTTGTCAAGAGTTGAAGCACTTGCGAGCGTTACACCCGCTACGTCATCAATCACTTGAGCGTAGATGCCTGTATTAGAACGGAATACGTTCAAACGTGGGCGATCAGCAGTTCCAGAGAGTTTTCCGCGAACGCGACGGTGGCGTTTTTGGCGGAGTTTATTTTTATCTGGTTTAGAAATCACAGTTTTCACCTCTTTAGTTTTAAATCGCGTGCTATGCACAAAGTTGGAAAATAGGTTGATGGTTGAAAATCAACCACTCAACATTATTTACCTGTTTTACCTTCTTTAAGACGAACGTACTCTCCAACGTAACGGATACCTTTACCTTTGTAAGGTTCTGGCGAACGAAGGCTACGTACGTAAGCAGCTGTTTGACCAACTACTTCTTTTGAAATTCCGCTAACAACAATTGTTGTTGGATTTGGAAGTTCAAAAGTAATCCCTTCTGGAGCTTCAACTTCATCTGGATGAGATTTACCAACAGCCAAAACAAGTTTTGATCCTTGAAGTTGTGCACGGTAACCAACCCCACGCATTTCAAGTTCTTTCTTGAATCCTTCTGATACACCAATTACCATGTTGTTCAAAAGGGCACGAGTAGTTCCGTGGATAGTTTTCATTTCTTTTGAATCGTTTGGACGGTGAAGAGTTACTTCAGTACCTTCCACGCGAATTTCAATATCTTTTGAGAACTTACGAGTAAGTTCTCCTTTAGGTCCTTTTACAGTTACAACGTTGTCATTGTTAGTGATTTCAACACCAGCAGGCAACACGATAACTTTATTACCAATACGTGACATGTTTATTTTCTCCTGTTAAATTGTCAGACCATAACGGCCAGTTTTCACGGGGTTAAATCGATTTCTCGATTTAAAGGAACATTTAGGTTTCAATTTCAAAGTGAATCTAGGCATCGTCTCGCAGGCATAACTTTGGGTTAGACAAGAGACGATAACGAAGAGTCACAAAGAAATTGGGAGCTAAATGTTACCAAACGTAAGCGATAACCTCTCCACCAACATTCTTTTGGCGAGCTTCTTTATCAGTAAGCAAACCTTCAGAAGTTGAAAGGATAGCAATTCCAAGTCCGTTAAGAACTTTTGGAAGATCTTCACGTTTTTTGTAGACACGAAGTCCTGGTTTAGAAACACGTTTCAAGTTAGTGATAACTTTTTCACCGTTTGGTCCGTATTTAAGGAAAACACGGATGATGCCTTGTTTGTCATCTTCGATGATTTCTACGTTCTTAACAAAACCTTCGCGTTTAAGGATTTCAGCAATCCCTTTTTTGATGTTTGATGCAGGTACTTCAAGTACTTCGTGTTTCGCTTGGTTAGCGTTACGAATACGAGTTAGGAAGTCTGCGATTGGGTCAGTCATAACCATTTTGTTTTTCTCCTCTTACTAGTAGTTTGCAAGTTGCACTTGCTAGTTAATGATTGAGCTGGGCTCAGATAGTATTGACACATTCAAATGAGAGAACTCTTATTTGAACACGAGCTACAACCTGTGCAAAAAAGATAAATTTGATTTGGAGCATCGCTCCTTCACCAAATTTCCTTTTTTTGCTGTGGTTGTTAGGCTCTTTGTATCATGATATTACCAAGATGCTTTTGTTACACCAGGAATTTGTCCTTTGTAAGCTAATTCACGGAAGCAAACACGGCAAAGTTTAAATTTGCGGTAAACTGAATGTGGACGACCACATTTTTCACAACGAGTATAAGCTTGAGTAGAGAACTTCGCTGGACGTTTGTTCTTAGCAATCATTGATTTTTTAGCCATTAGATTTACCTCCTATATTATTTTGCAAAAGGCATTCCAAGGCCTGTAAGCAATGCACGTGACTCTTCGTCAGTGTTAGCAGTTGTTACGATAACGATGTCAAGACCACGAGTTTTGTCAACGTCATCAAAGTTGATTTCTGGGAAGATCAATTGTTCTTTCACACCAAGAGTGTAGTTTCCGCGTCCATCAAATGATTTTGTTGGAACACCGTGGAAGTCACGCACACGTGGAAGTGAAACTGAAACCAATTTGTCCAAGAATTCGTACATACGTTCACCACGAAGGGTAACTTTTGCACCGATCGCTACACCTTCACGAAGACGGAAGCCGGCGATTGATTTTTTAGCTTTAGTGATAAGTGGTTTTTGACCTGAGATAAGTGCCAATTCTTCAGCAGCTTTTTCAAGACTTTTAGCGTTTGATACAGCTTCACCAACACCCATGTTCAAAACGATCTTATCTACTTTAGGCACAGCCATCACTGATGAGTAGTTGAATTGTTCTGTCAAAGCAGGAACTACTTCATTAAGATATTTTTCTTTTAAACGATTTGCCATTATACTTCTCCTTTCCTTCGTGATTAATCAAGCACTTCGCCTGATTTTTTGTTGTAGCGAACTTTTTTACCGTCTACAAATTTGTAACCAACACGACCAGCTACACCATTTTTGTCCAATACTTGAACGTTTGATACGTGGATAGCTGCTTCTTTCTCGATGATACCACCTTGAGGAAGCTCGTTAGTTGGACGTTGGTGTTTCTTAACGATGTTAACACCTTCAACGATAACTTTGTTTACTTTTGGAAGGGCAGTAAGGACAACAGCTTCTGTTCCCTTATCTTTACCAGCGATTACGCGAACTTTGTCGCCTTTTTTTACAAACATTAGGTTTCTCCTTGATTTTTCTTACGCCCATAAGGGCACCCTAGCTTGAAGCTAGGGGACTAGTTTGTTTTTTTAATATTAAAGTACTTCTGGAGCAAGTGACACGATCTTCATGAAGCCACCTTCACGCAATTCACGTGCAACTGGGCCAAAGATACGTGTTCCGCGAGGAGTTTTGTCTTCACGGATGATAACTGCTGCGTTTTCGTCAAATTTGATGTATGAACCATCAGCACGACGAGCACCTGATTTAGTACGAACGATAACAGCTTTTACAACGTCACCTTTTTTAACCGCACCACCAGGAGTAGCTTGTTTTACAGATGCCACGATAACATCACCGATGTTTGCAAATTTACGTCCTGAACCACCAAGAACTTTGATAGTCAAGATTTCGCGAGCACCGCTGTTGTCTGCGACTTTCAAACGAGTTTCTGTTTGAATCATTTCAGTTTTCTCCTTTCAGGTTTGATTAGATGATGACCGCTTCTTCAACAACTTCTACAAGACGGAAACGTTTTGTAGCTGAAAGCGGACGAGTTTCCATGATACGTACGATATCGCCTTCTTTGGCAACATTGTTTTCATCATGTGCTTTGTATTTTTTAGAGTAGTTAATACGTTTACCATAGACTGGGTGGTTACGTTTTGTTTCAACTACAACTGTGATTGTCTTGTCCATTTTGTCAGATACAACACGTCCAACAAGAACTTTACGATTATTGCGTTCCATTGAAATTTCTCCTTCCCTAGTCTATTATTTCGCTTCAGATTGAACTGTTTTGATACGAGCGATTTGTTTTTTAACTTCTTTCAAGCGAGCTGTTTGTTCCAATTGACCAGTAGCAGCTTGGAAACGAAGTTCAAACAATTCTTTTTTCAATTCGTTTTCGCGCTTCGCGAGTTCTTCTTGAGAAAGACCACGAAGTTCTTTAACAAATTCTTTTACTTCATTAAGTTTCATGCCTTCTCCTTATTCTGCTTCACGTTTTACGAATTTACATTTAACTGGCAATTTGTGGCTTGCAAGACGAAGCGCTTCGCGAGCAATCTCTTCAGATACACCAGCGATTTCAAACATCACTTTACCACGTTTAACTGGTGCTACCCAACCTTCAGGTGCCCCTTTACCAGATCCCATACGCACACCGATAGCTTTAGCAGTGTATGATTTGTGTGGGAAGATTTTAATCCAAACTTTACCACCACGTTTCATGTAACGAGTCATGGCGATACGAGCAGCTTCGATTTGGCGGTTAGTGATCCAGTGGCTAGTTGTAGCTTGAAGACCGTATTCACCGAATGCTACTTCTTTTCCACCTTTTGCTTCACCGCGCATTTTTCCACGGAATTCACGACGGTGTTTAACACGTTTAGGTACTAACATTGGTTATTTACCTCCTTTAGTGTTTTTACGAGCTGGAAGAACTTCACCACGGTAGATCCATACTTTAACACCAAGTTTACCGTATGTAGTATCTGCTTCTTCCCAAGCGTAATCGATATCTGCACGAAGTGTGTGAAGTGGAACAGTTCCTTCAGAGTATCCTTCAGCACGGGCGATATCTGCACCGTTCAAACGACCTGATACTTGAGTTTTGATTCCTTTAGCTCCAGCACGCATTGCACGTTGGATTGCTTGTTTTTGTGCACGACGGAAAGCGACACGTTGCTCCAATTGACGAGCAATTCCTTCACCTACAAGGTGAGCATCCAAATCAGGTTGTTTGATTTCGATGATGTTGATGTGTACTTGTTTTCCAGTCAATTTGTTAAGTTTTGCACGGAGTGCATCAACGTTAGCACCACCTTTACCGATAACCATACCTGGTTTAGCAGTGTGAAGTGAAACGTTAACTTTGTTTACTGCGCGTTCAATTTCGATAGTTGAAACTGCTGCGTCAGCAAGTTCTTTTTGAACGAATTTACGGATTGCAAGATCTTCATGAAGGTAATCCGCGTATTCTTTTTCAGCATACCATTTGGCATCCCAATCACGGATGATGCCGACACGCATACCAATTGGATGTACTTTTTGACCCACGATGTTACCTCCTTATTTTTCTGCAACAGCCACAGTGATGTGAGCTGTACGTTTGTTGATTGGTGAAGCTGAACCTTTCGCACGTGGACGGAAACGTTTCATAGTTGGTCCTTCGTTTGCGAATGCTTCAGATACTACCAAGTTAGCTTTGTCCAAACCAAAGTTGTTTTCAGCGTTAGCTACAGCTGAATTCAAAACTTTCAAGATGATTTCAGCAGCTTTGTTTGGTGTGAATGTCAAGATTGCAATAGCATCGGCTACGCTTTTACCACGGATGTTGTCAAGAACAAGACGTGATTTACGAGGTGAAACACGTACTGTACGAGCCATTGCTTTAGCTGAAGTAATTTCTGCCATTTATGTTCTCCTTATTTTCTACGTGTTTTCTTGTCGTCTGCAGCGTGACCTTTGTAAGTACGAGTTGGTGCAAATTCACCAAGTTTGTGACCTACCATGTCCTCTTGGATGTAAACAGGTACGTGTTTACGTCCGTCATAAACTGCAATAGTGTAACCAATGAAACTCGGGAAGATCGTTGAACGACGTGACCAAGTTTTGATAACTTTTTTCTTTTCGTCGTTAGCTTGAGCTTCAACTTTTTTCATCAAATGCTCATCGACGAAAGGTCCTTTTTTAAGACTGCGTCCCATTTTGTTTTTTCTCCTTTAAATGTTGTACCACAGCGGCTTGCGCTCACATGGATCGCTACCGAGCTGGCGGATTTCCTAGTTGCTTAAGCGACTAGTTTACTATTATTTCTCGTTGCGACGACGAACGATAAGTTTGTCAGATTTCGCTTTCTTGTTACGAGTTTTAAGACCAAGAGCAGGTTTGCCCCATGGAGTAGATGGCGCTTTACGACCAACTGGTGCTTTACCTTCACCACCACCGTGTGGGTGATCGTTAGGGTTCATTACAGAACCACGAACTGTTGGGCGGATACCTTTCCAACGGCTACGTCCTGCTTTACCAAGGTTTACAAGTCCATGTTGTTCGTTTCCGACAACACCAACTGTTGCACGACAAGTTCCAAGGATCATACGTACTTCGCCAGATTGAAGGCGAACAAGAACGTATTTACCTTCTTGACCCAATACTTGAGCAGAAGCTCCAGCTGCACGTACCAATTCTCCACCACGACCTGGTTTCAACTCGATGTTGTGGATCAAAGTACCAACTGGGATGTTAGCAAGTGGAAGAGCGTTTCCGACTTTGATATCTGCTTCTGGACCTGAAACGATACGTTGACCAACTTCAAGACCTTTTGGAGCGATGATGTATGCTTTCACACCGTCAGTGTAGTGTACAAGAGCGATGTTTGCAGAACGGTTTGGATCGTACTCAATTGTTTTAACAACTGCTTCAACGTTGTCTTTGTTACGTTTGAAGTCAACCAAACGGTAGAAACGTTTGTGTCCACCACCTTGGTGACGAACAGTGATACGACCGTTGTTGTTACGACCAGCCTTGCTCTTCAAAGCAACAAGCAATGATTTTTCAGGAGTGCTTGTTGTGATTTCAGCGAAATCCAAAGAAGTCATATTACGGCGACCGTTTGTTGTTGGTTTATAAACACGAATTCCCACGATATTTCCTCCTTAGATTATTCAGCTTCAGCAGCAAACAACTCGATTGCTTTTGAATCAGCTGTAAGTGTGATGATAGCTTTTTTAGTTTTGTTAGTAAAACCAGTGTAACGTCCAACACGTTTAGCTTTAGGTTTTACGTTGATTGTGTTAACGTTGGCAACTTTAACACCTTCGAAAGCAGCTTCAACAGCTTGCTTGATCAAAAGTTTGTGTGCACGAGTGTCAACTTCAAATACATATTTACCTGCTTCAAGTTGAGCCATTGAGCTTTCAGTGATGACAGGTTTTTTGATAACATCATACAAATTCATTATGCAAGAACCTCCTCGATTTTAGAGATAGCTGCTTGTGTGACAAGAAGTTTGTCGCTATTTGCGATGTCAAGAACACTTGCAGTTGTAGCGGTCGCAACTTTCACATTTGGAAGGTTACGAGCTGAAAGAGCTGCGAATTCATTTCCTTCTTCAAGGATAACAAGAACTTTAGAATCGATGCTCAATGCTGCAAGAACTTTTGCAAATTCAGCAGTTTTTGGAGCTGTAAATTCAAGAGAATCAACGGCTACAAATTTGTTTTCAGCAACTTTTTCAGAATAAACCGATTTAAGAGCTAGGCGACGAACTTTTTGTGGAAGTTTGTAGCCGTATGAACGTGGAGTTGGTCCGAAGACAACGCCACCACCACGCCATTGTGGTGAGCGGATAGAACCTTGACGAGCACGTCCAGTTCCTTTTTGACGCCATGGTTTGCGTCCACCACCTGATACTGCAGAGCGGTTTTTAACAGCGTGTGTTCCTTGACGAAGGCTTGCGCGTTGGCTGATGATCACATCAAACACAACTGATTCATTTGGTTCGATACCAAATACTGCATCGTTAAGAACAACTTGGCCAGCTTCTTTACCAGTTTGGTCAAATAATGTTACGTTTGCCATTGTGACTGATTTCCCCTTTCTTTATTATTTACCAGCTTTAACTGCTGATTTGATAGTGATAAGAGATTTCTTAGCACCTGGTACGTTACCTTTGATAAGGATAACGTTCTTTTCTGGAACAACTTGTACAACTTCAAGGTTTTGAATTGTTACGCGGTCGCCACCCATACGTCCTGCAAGGTTTTTACCTTTGAATACGCGGTTAGGTGCAACAGGTCCCATAGAACCTGGACGACGGTGGTAACGAGAACCGTGAGCCATTGGTCCACGTGATTGTCCGTGGCGTTTGATAACACCTTGGAAACCTTTACCTTTAGAAGTACCAGTTACGTCAACAACGTCTCCAGCCGCGAATGTTTCAACTGTGATTTCAGCACCAACTTCCAAGCCTTCAACGTTTTTGAATTCACGAATGAAGCGCTTAGGAGCCGTGTTAGCTTTCGCTACATGTCCTTTAGCAGGTTTGTTGCTCAATACTTCGCGTTTGTCATCGAAACCAACTTGGATAGCGTTGTATCCGTCTGTTTCAACAGTTTTAACTTGAAGAACAACGTTTGGAGTTGCTTCAATAACTGTTACAGGGATCAATTCGCCAGCTTCAGTGAAGATTTGAGTCATTCCCACTTTTTTCCCTAAGATTCCTTTTGTCATGAGAAAATAGTTCCTTTTCTATATTTTTTATTCAAAAAGTTTTTAACGAGCGTTTTTCATGCTCAAGGTTTCAAACTTTGGATTAAAGCTTGATTTCTACGTTTACACCACTTGGAAGATCCAATTTCATCAACGCATCAACTGTTTTTTGAGTTGGGTTAACGATATCGATCAAACGTTTGTGTGTACGCATTTCGAATTGTTCGCGAGAGTCTTTGTATTTGTGAGTCGCACGAATGATTGTGTAGAGGCTACGTTCAGTTGGAAGTGGGATTGGACCCGCAACTTGTGCACCTGTACGAGTAGCTGATTCTACGATTTTTGCAGCCGCTGTGTCAAGCGTACGGTGTTCGTAAGCTTTCAAACGGATACGGATTTTTTTGTTTGCCATCTTTTTCTCCTTTTCGTCTATTTAAGATAATAGGCTAGCTCCACAAGAAAACCGACGCGCGTTGCGTGGCAATGCAACCGAGCGTGTCGCAACCTCTTGCATCAAAGCTAAGGCTGTAATTTACAGCACCATAATAGAATAACACAAAGCCCCTGCGATTACAAGGGATTTGTTAGGTTTTTTTCGTTTTTTTTGAGATGAAACTGTTTTCCTATTTTATCTTTCTATAACTACTAATTTACAGTCTTAAAATTTAATCTTTTCTTCTATACAATACGAGTCATTTTGACCTTGAATTTATCTTCTGATTGATCCACTAAGATATCTGCTTTTGACTCGGTTTCTTTATAGTATTGCTGATACTGCTCCCTTCTCATCTGATGGCTAGACAATACAAAAGATGCATCGCGATTTCTCATAGTCGTATCTCGAGCTAGGCGCCTCTTTAATTCCGTTTCTTCGTCCGTGTAGAAACACACGGTTTTATCAAAGAGTTCCTTGGGTAGAAAGCCTACAGACATCCCTTCGACTATCAGTATTGGTTTGGCTCCAGATAAGATCTCGCTAGCCTTCCAAGGTTCAGCAATCGTCAAGATGTCCATGCCAGCCTTTAAGGCGAGAATATCTCTCTCTAAACTTGCTAGCTCATGCGCCACTGGGAGACAAGCTGTCACTTTTTGATTTGGTGCTTGCTTTGGCACTACCAGATAGCGTTCTGAGGTGATATAGGGATCTGTTTCTAGTAGGTTTACTTTTTCAGCATCTAGGGCTTGAAACAATTCTTGAGCAAAGGTTGATTTCCCTGATGCCCCGTGACCGTAGATCCCCAGTGTTTTGATTTTTCCAGTTTCGATTTCTGAGACCAGTTGATCTATTAAGTCTTTTTTCTTCATTCTCTCTTCACCTGTTCATAGCTTTCTTTTCCGTCATTGAGCTTGTCCCAAATCACTATTTGCCCACTTTTGAGAGATTTTTGCACATCAATAATCCGTTGATTAGAGGAACCTCGGAACTGGAGCATGAGATTGCGCTTGCTTTTGTCATAACGACCATCGACAAGGATGTCAATCAACGACAAGAGTTCCAGCTTGTCTGGAGTCTCCAGCATCATTTCTTCCCAAGTATAACCTGTCCAGGACCAGATGTCTTTATCTGGCAATTCCTTACGAATGCGTTTAACGAGAGGTAAGAGGATACCTGTATTGAGAAATGGTTCTCCTCCTAGCAAGGTCAATCCTTGAACATAGGGTTGGGCAAGGTCTGCCATGATTTGTTCTTCTAACTCTGGCGTATAAGGAATCCCAGCATTAAATGACCAGGTCGCAACATTATAGCATCCCTCACAGTGGAACATGCAACCTGATACATAGAGAGAGTTGCGCACACCTTCTCCATCGACAAAGTTAAAGGCCTTATAATCAATGATCCGCCCTTTACTAAGCTCCTCACTTTTCCATTCACCTGGTTTTGGTGTATTCCATGTCATCCTTCTACTCCAAATCTATCCAGTAACGTTCTACGCCATTGCGAACATCCTCAAACACCCCACTATTTGCCACAATCACCGCCCTACTAGCAGGATTTTCCGTACTACAGGTCACAAGTGCTTTTTTGATGTTCTTTTCCTTAGCAACTTGTAGACCTTGTCGGAGGGATTCTTTGGCATAACCCTTACCTCTTTCAGATGGACGAATGGAGTAGCCAATATGGCCCCCGTTTTCTAGTAAGTAGTCATTTAATCGGAGACGAAGGTTGAGAAAGCCAAGAGCCTGGCCTGCTACATCAAAACTAACCAGCTGGATAGCAGGAACCCAGTTTTCAGGAATATTGAGTCCCGCTTCCGCTTGAAGATTTTCTTCTAGCCACTCTTCATAAACAAAATTGTTGGCGTTCCAAAATCCGCCATCGTGGGCTGATTGAGTCTGTTCAAACTCTGCCATCATCTCTAAAACTGTTTCTTTATCTGCCAATATCGGTCTGCGTAGTTCCATATTCCCCTCCCACCTAAGAGAAAAGTGAGAGGCAACTCTCACTTTTATTTTTTCTTGTTCTTGTTTAAAAACTGTTCTCTGAGGTTGAGCAAGCGTTCTTTTTTACCTGTTCCACCTTTCGAGTGTTTCTCGTGATAACGGGTCACTTGTGCGCGTCCCTTATCGTCTAATTGGTATTTCCCCATTCTATTTCCTTCTAATTTCTCACCTCATGTCCGGCTGTTTTAATGGTTGAGCCGTTCATGTGTTTGACACGCGCAGCGATTTCCTTGTGGCGTCCATTAACCATCGGACGCGCTTGAGGATTTCCCAGATAACCACACGTACGTTTGACAACATCTACTGTTTTAGGGTCGCTATTCCCACAGTTGGGACAAGCAAATCCTCGCTCAGTTGGTTCAAAATCCCCTTCAAAGTCACACTTGTAGCAACGATCAATCGGAGTATTGGTCCCTAGATAACCGACACGGTCATAGGCATAGTCCCAGACAGCTTCCAGGGCTTTAGGATTTTGTTGAAGAACTGGATACTCACAATAATGGATAAAACCACCTGACGCACCTGCTTCTGGATAAACTTTCTCAAAGTCTAATTTTTCAAACGGTGTTGGATTTTTCCGGACATCGTAGTGGAACGAGTTGGTGTAGTATTCCTTGTCTGTAATATCAGGAATAGAGCCGAACTTCTCTGTATCTAAGCGACAGAAGCGATCTGTCAGACTTTCAGACGGTGTGGAGTAGATAGAGAAATGGTAACCATATTGGTCAGACCACTCTTCCACACGACGTTTCATATCGCGAATGATATCCAGTGTGAATTCCTTGGCTTCAGGATTACTTTCCCAGCTGTTTCCAAAGAAGACTGTAGCTACTTCGTACAAACCGATGTAGCCCAGAGAAACTGTCGCACGGCGATTCTTAAAGAGTTGGTCAACACTTTCTTCTTTTCCGAGACGGCGGCCAAAGGCTCCGTACTGATAAAGGATAGGGGCATTCGCTGGTGTTGCTTCCTTGGTCCGTTCAACACGGTAAACCAGAGCATCTTCTGCGATATTCATCCGCTCATTGAAGATTTCCCAAAACTTATTCAGATCCCCTTCAGACTCGAGGGCGATACGAGGCAGATTGACCGTCACAACACCTAGATTCATCCGACCTGAATTGACCTCAACACCATTTTCATCTTTCCAGCCTTGGAGGAAGGAGCGACAACCCATAGGAACCTTGAAAGAACCAGTCAGTTCGATAATCTTATCATAGGATAAGACATCTGGGTACATCCGCTTGGTTGCACACTCGAGGGCCAACTGTTTGATGTCGTAGTTAGGTGAACCTTCCTCTAAGTTGAGTCCTCTTTTTAGCGTAAAGATGAGTTTAGGAAAGATGGCTGTGCGGTGTTCTGAACCAAGTCCCTTGATTCGGATGTTTAAGATAGCTTTTTGAATTTCCCGCTCAAAACGACTAGTTCCTAAACCAAAACCGAGCGAAGTAAAAGGTGTTTGTCCATTTGAAGTGAAGAGGGTGTTGATTTCATACTCAAGAGATTGCATGGCATCGTAGATGTCCTTTTGGGTTTTCTTCCAAGCGTAATCTTCCCGTTTTTCAGGCAAGACCCACTCTTCTGCATCTTTGAGGTGTTTCTGGTAATTCTTCTCTGCATACGGAGCCAAGACTTCATCGATACGGTCAGCTGAACAGCCCCCGTACTGGCTAGAAGCAACGTTAGCAATGATTTGTGAAATCTGAGCTGTCGCAGTCTGGATAGACTTGGGACTCTCTACCTCTGCATTTCCAATCTTAAAACCATTTTCCAGCATGCCTTTAAAATCAATCAAACAGCAGTTGGTCATCGGAGTGTAGGGGCTGTAGTCCAAGTCATGATAGTGGATATCCCCTTTTTGGTGAGCATTAGCTACGTGCTTAGGAAGCATTTGCAGCCCGATTGATTTCCCAACAATCCCTGCTGTCAAATCACGCTGGGTATTAAAGACATCACTGTCTTTATTGGCATTTTCATTGACAACTGCTTGATCTTTATTGAGAAGTTTATGGATACTAAAGTTGATATCTGTCGCTTTTGAGCGCTCAAAATCCCTTTGTGTCCGATAAGTGATATACTCCTCAGCCAGCGCATACTCTTTGGCTTCAAGGAGTTCATGTTCTACGACATTTTGAATTTCGTAAATCTTGACACCTTGAGGGAAGCGACTGTGAATTTCAGTCACGATTCTTTCAACTAGACCATTTAGGCGTTTTTCTACTAGAGGCGTAACGTCCATAACCTTTTCCGCCGCCTTGTGGAGAGCCTTGTCAATCTTGTCTACATCAAACACCACACGTCTACCATCTCGTTTTTCAACGAACAAGGTGGGAACGGTTGCAAGCTTTTCTTCTAATACAATCATATCCATGCTCTTTTCTAAAATGTTGTTCTATGAAGTATTATACCACTCTAAAAATAAAAATCAATATCTTGTGTTAAAAATCCTAAATTTTTTAAAATTCCACAAGATATTGATTTTTTGTTATTTTGATTTATAAAGTTTGAACTCGCTAGTATCTGTCTGAACAAGCTCATAGTTTTCACTGAGCCAGCTCTCTACATCTGACCACAAGGCAACTTTTTGATTGACCACAATCATCTTCGGTTGATTCTCTTTCAAGTCATTCATCAGTTTGGTTTTATTTTCATCGCTTGCAGTATAGAGTGTTGGAGTTGATAGAGAAGTCGGCGCCAAGCGTTCACTTGCACGATAGAAATCAGGACGATCATCCCAAGCATAGACACGATCCTCAGAACTCGTTTGTTGTTTGACCACGCTAGCAAGACGGTCTCTCTCCTGATAAGTCGCTGGGTGCGAAAGGTAGCGACTCACGATAGGAAGAACAATGAGATAGGCAAGGGCAATCAGTGGTAGATAGAAATTTCCTTTAAGGAAAGAAGTTTGTTTCTCACGTCTTCTTCTACGACGACTCCCTCCCTCAGAAACATCTTCCTTGATTCCTGTCAGAAGGAGCAAGACCAAGAAAGGAATTAGCACCACAAGACGAGTACCGTTGATAGGTTCTTGGGAGAGAATCAATATTCCCAAAGAAACCAACAATCCCAAGCTAGCAGCAATTGAGAGGGCATATTGCTTGGCTGGTTTTGACTGGAACAAGCCTGCAAAGAGCAAACCAAGGGAACCTAACCCAATAGCAAGCAAGCCATAGAAGGCTACATTTTCAAGCAAATGCGAATTTGAAAAGAGGCTAAGAGTATTTACCGAATACAAGGTCTGACTAATGGCATCCCCAAAACTACCTGTCCACACTGTATAGTACCCTAAAGGATAGAATAAGAGTGAAAATCCTAGGGCTGACGCAAAGAACTGATATAGGCCATGAACAAAGTGACCTTTAGCTAGATTAAAGCCGATAATCCCCAAGGCCAGTACAGCCGCAAACAAGGCGGTTGGAATTGGCGCAAGGAAGAAAGCGAGAGCAAGGCTCATACCCACTCGTACAAATCCTTTGTCATCCTTTGGAAAAGCGAGATAATTTGTAACGATACTCAATGAATAAAATAGGAAAGGCAGGGCTAGCAAGAGAGCATAACCGCCACCAAAAGCGAGACCTGCTACAAGCAAGTATAGAATAAAGACAACTCGCTTCGCTTCCTTTTCTTGGCCGACAAGAGTATCCGCAGCCTTAAAAAGAAAAACACCTGCTCCAAACAAGGCTAACCACTCAACCAAAGCAATCAAAACACTGCCTTGAAAAAGGTAGGTTAGCACATAATAGAGCAATCCCTCCGTCCCATAGTAATCTGTATACATTTGACCATTTTGATGTAAGGCCCAACCGGTATAAAGATCCTGACTTTGTTGCGGACTGATTAAACCAAAAATAAAAGGCAGGGCAACCGAAATGGCTGTGGCCACTAAACTCCAAAGCATGATACTAAAAAAGGGAATAGGAGCTCCTTCTCGTTTCTCTGGCACTGACCAGTCTTGGTAATGAGATTCTTCTTGTTTCTCATCTATTTTCCCGTATACGTTCATTCAATTTCTCCTCTAAGTTTATCTGTTTTAGTATATCAAAATCTTACAGGAATGTCAGCTTGGGATTGATATTTGCTGAATTTCTTATCCAATAGCACAAAGCGTTCGATTTCACGAAAACGGTGGAAGCGACTATTACTGTACTCTCTGATAAAATCATCATCTTCTAGATTAAGCATGGTTTTCTCCTTTACTTATCTATTCGTGAGAAGACAAAAAAAGACCCGGCCTTGGGCTAGATCTTAATGGATAGTTAGAGCATAGGGGCAAACAACTGGACAATTTCCTTGATGAGGCTTTGATACCAGCTGGTTTTGATAGTGTGGGGATAGATTTCTTGAGAAACTTTAAAAATCTCTTCGAAATCCCTTTCAATATCGATGATGGACTGCGTTCTATAAAGTAAGACGGCATTTTCATAGTGGTGGAGCAAGCTACGATAGTCAAAATTGATGGTCCCCACAGTAGCTGCCTCTCCATCGACAAGCATTTGCTTGCTATGAAGGAATCCCGGACTGTACTCATAAATACGAACCCCAGCTGATAGCAAATCTGGATAGGCTCCCCGAGTAACTAACTGAATAACCTTCTTATCTGGGATACACGGCGTCACAATTCGCACATCTACCCCTCTCAGAGCTGCATTTTTGATACTTTCGGTGAGATCATAGTCCGCAATCAGATAGGGAGTCGTGATGTAGACGTAATCTGTAGCTTGATTGATAAGATTTTGATAGACCGTTTTTCCAACCTGGGCTCGGTAGATGGGTTTTGGTCCACTACTATAGGGAATACAGAGCCCCATCCCGTCTCTGGGGTGATTTTCTAGATGGTATTGGTCAAAGTCACTAATCTCTCCACGGTTGATATACCAGGCAGATAAAAAGAGCCTGGTAAAAGCTTTAACAGCCGGTCCATCCAGCCGAATACCGCTATCCTTCCAATAACCAAAGCGTTCGATATGGTTGATATACTCATCGGCCAGATTGATACCACCTGTATAGGCAATTTGACCATCGATAACCATGATTTTACGGTGATCACGGTTGTTATAAGCAACAGTCAAGCGTGGAATCACCTTGTTAAATTTATGGGCTTCAATCCCTCGGCTACGAAGCTGGATGGTATAATCCCCAGGCAAGGTTGCCATACATCCAATATCGTCGTAGAGGAGCTTAACTTCTACTCCTTGAGCAGCCTTTTCTTCCAAAATCTCTAAAATACTGTTCCACATCAAGCCTTCTTCGATGATATAGTACTCAAGAAAGATAAATTTCTCCGCTTTCCTGAGATCCTCTAGCATCTGATGCCACATGCTTTCACCAGATGCAAAAAATCGTGTATCCGTTCGATCATAGACATCGGCATTCGTGTCCATGCTGAGGAGAGATTTGATAACGCCATAAGCCGACTTGTCTTGCTCTTTTAACTCCAAACGGAGAGCTCTGCTATTGTCCTCTCGATCAACCATTGATTGGAGCTGCTTTAGCTGCTTCATTTCTTTTTTAGATAAACGACGCTCTCCAAACATGATATAGAGTAAGGGACCAAACACTGGCACAAAGGCTACTAATAGCCATGTTACCTTACTCTCAGGATTCATAGATCGATTAACAATCGATACAATAGTCGCTAAGCTCACTAAAATGACTAGGATAATCCAGACAATTGGAGCCATTTGCCCAAGATAGAGAAATAAACCAAAGACGATAAACAACTCTGCCAACATGATGGTAATACTAAAACCATATTTTGACATGAGTAGCTGCATTTTTCTAGCTGTCATACATCCCCTTCCTTTTCTAACATTCTCCTTAACTGCTTGATAAATTAATGTTTCTACTAGTATACCTCAGTTCAGGGGTAGATGGCAACCTTTTACCTTTGCTCAAGTTCCAGTCGTTCCGTGTTTAGATGATTATTACAATTTCAAAGCCAACATATTGACCGTCATACCAGCTGCAGTCCCCATAAGGTAGACGACATCTCCCTCCTTGATAAGTCCATGCTCCAAAGAATAAGCCAAGCCAAACGGTACAGAGACTGACACCATATTTCCATAGTCAGTGACGAGATTGAGGTACTGATCCTCAGCCACACCTAGTTTTTCCATGACCAAAGGAAGAGCACGACTTGCTTGGTGAGGAATGATATAGTCCACATCTGCCAAGGCTAGCTGTGTTTTTTCTTGAAACTCTTCAAACATGACTGGGATTTTACGAGCAGACAAGAGGAGGATTTTCTTCCCCTTCATGTCAAACATATAGTTGGTCTTCGTCGCTTCAGAGTACTCTTTTGGTTGAAAAGAAGTCAGACCTCCACGAATCTCCGTATCGTGAGCCCCTTCTGACCAAGTACGTTGGAGACTAGCAATGACCCCTTTTTCCTGATGACTTTTTTGGAAAATAAAGGCTGCTGCCCCATCACTAAAGAGTTCAAAACTTTCTTTCTGCTTGGGATTGAGCCCTAAACTACCAACCTCACTAGACACAATCAAGACACGATTGTATTCGCCCGCCTCGATCAAGTGGGACATAGTCGATAGAGCAGAAATAAAGCTGGTACAGGTCGTATTGATATCCATAGCTGGAATAGAGAGTCCTTTTGCCACGCGCTCATGAATCAAGGCAGCAGTACAAGGAATAGGCTGAACTCCAACTGCACTAGCTGATACAAGGCAATCGATATCTTTAATATCTAAATTTGCATGTTCAAGCGCACGCTGAATCGCTACCTCTGCCAAGTCGAGTTGCGTTTCTTCATTTTCAACTACACGATAACGGGTCTGGTCTTTGAATTGGACGGTATGCTTGGGAAGGCAAACACCATAACCTGCGATTTCTACATGTCTTTTTACTTCTGTCATTGTCTTTTATCCTTTCATAAACGTTGGATTCGTTTGAGTTTACGGCTAGTATCCCAGTGATAATCTGAAAATTGGATTTGAGGAACTATGAACTCTTTTTGCTGGGCCAAGAGTTGGAACTGTGCTAAAATTGCTGTCTCTACGTCCTCATCTCGTCGGCTTAAACAAACTTCCACTAATTTCTCGGAATGTTGCTTAACTTGGTAATCTCCTACATTCTCCACAAAGAGGATGCAACGCCTGATAAAGTCTGGATAGATGGTTACCTGTCCCCCATTCTGCCCTTCAAAGTAGAAGATATCATCAGAGCGTCCTTCGACCTTGTCAATCCGTGTATAGTAGGAGCCACAGGGACAAGGCTCCGGATTTTCAACCAAGATATCATTGAGCTGGTAGCGATAAACAGGCTGACTACTTCGCTTAAAATCCGTAATCACTGGATAAAAACGGCGGTCATCTAGATACTGCTTTTCTACAAAGATAATGTCTTCGTTGAGATGTAGATTGCCAGCTGAGCAAGTGCAGGCTAGGAAACCTTCTGTCGCCTGATAAACTTGGTCAATGATGCATAGTGAAAAGGCTTCTGCGATTCGTCCCCTATCACTATCTTCCAAGATTTCCGCCACCGAAACGATTTTTTGTGGGTGAATAGCTAACTCTCCATCCTTGAGACGCTTGCTCAATTCAATCAACATCGAGGCTGGCGCCACAATAATCGTTGGTTGATAGTTGTTGAGTCGCTCAATATGCTCATCTGTATGTTTGAAAATATCAAAATACTCTAGACGAATGAGCGCCGTATTGATGGTCTGATAGAGTTCATTATCAGCTCTCAGGAAAAAGGCGATGCGGTGTCCAAAAAGCTGCCCCTTGGGCAACATCTTTGCCAAGATAGCCGCAGCCCACATACTTCGCTCTTTCTCTGTTGTGATAAAGAGCCCCCGATGTCCAGACGTCCCTGAAGACAGACCGACGGCTACTTCCCCTTTAAGTTCAGTGAAGTCACGGGTCTTCTCACTTTCAATAGCTAAGGATAAGGCTTCATCTCTATCCACTCCTTGGGTGTTGAGCTCATTAAAATGTTCCATCATAAAAGCCTTGTCCATATGGTCAAAGTTGCTAGGAATCCCATTTTTAAAGTAGGGAGACTCTCGCTTTAAAAAGTCCATATAGTTGGCTAATTGCTTTTTCTGATAGTTTTCTACAGCTTCTCGAGATTTGAAATGATGAAGCCAACGAGTTTGGATAAAGGTTTTAAGAAAGGTTATTTTTTTCATGTAAGATTGACTCTATCCTTTCTACAGGATCATGACTAACAACTACCTCAATACCGGCCTTTAAGACTTCCTCCAGAAACTCTGTCCCCCTGATATAATCGGTCTTATTATCCTGCACCAGGGAAGGAAGCAGGTGCATCTGCTTGGTGTAAGGTAAGAGGTCAATTCCCCAACAGAGGTCCGCTGCAATGAGGAGATTAAGGTCTGGAAAATATAGACAGGCTTGCCCCCTAGCATGCCCGTCAACAGAAGAAACTAGGATACTGCCATCTCCAAAAAGATCACAAATCGGACGATAGGGAAAAGTTGAAACTTGCTGGTCAGCTCTGATAATGGTTAGATTTTTCTCAAAAGAAGCTGGTAAAAACTCCTTGAAAATCAAGTCTTTCAACTTGGGTTTTTGGTAGACTTCATATACTTCTTTTGTCAAGATAAAGGTTGCATGAGGAAAGAAACTAGCTCCTCCCAGATGATCTGGATGTAGGTGTGATAGAAGAACATAGTTAATTTCTTCTGGTTTGATTCCCTTCCCTTCCAGCAAACGAGAAATCTGGTCCTTCTCCGTCATTTGAACGGGCGTTCCTAGCCGATAGAAGCCATAGCGAAGATGGGTCTTAATATCGTAATGATAGCCTGTGTCATAGAGGAGATAGCCCTTGTCCCTGTGTTTGATAAGAAAAACACCTGCTGGAAAGGTCATCTTTTGATTCTTGACTCCCTTAAATAGCAAACCTGTGTAGCTGGTACAGTAGCCTGCTGGGAAATAATCAATGCTTTCGATAATCTTGGACATATTGTTCAATCCCTTCCGAAATACTGATCTGAGGGCGATAACCCAAGTCTCGCTCCGCCTTGCTGATGTCCAGCGTCTGACTATAACGGAGCAGATAATAGGTATAGCGTGTTAGAGCCGGTTCACCTTTGAGTTTCAAGACCTTATACAGAAACTCTAAACTACTGGCAATAACTGAAAGAAGAGGAGCTGGCACTTTTCTGTATGTTATTGGATAGCCCAACCCTCTCAAGGTTTCTTCTATCAAATCCTTAAAGGCTCTTGGTTCCCCATTGGTAATATTATAAACTTCGCCACTAGCTTGAGGGGCCTCTAGAGCCAAACGAATGGCCAGAGCGACATTTTCCACACAGGTCATATCCATGAGCTGACGACCATCCCCTATCAAGGGAATGCCAATCTTCTGACTGAGTTTGAGAACTCGGGGCAAAATACTGGTATCCCCAATCCCAAAAATCCCACGAGGTCGTAAGATAATACTCGGAACATCGGGATAGTCCTTAAACAGCTTCTCCGAAGCCAGCTTACTACGAATGTAGTTGTTCAGATTATTTTCCTGAGGCGCAGCACTTTCTTTGATAGCTAACTGATCTCGAGGCGCAGCATAGATGCTAGGCGAGGACACATAAACCAAACGCAGAATACCAGCCTCTCGGCAAGCATCCAGAACATACTTGGTCCCTAAGACATTTGTCTGGTAGAAATCCTCCCAAGGCCCCCAAACGGTAGAAAGAGCACCCGCATGCACAACCATGTCCATCCCCTGACAAACCCGAGCCAAGTCCTCTTGCTTGGTCAAATCTCCCTGAAAAAATGCCACAGAGGAGTTTTCTAAAGACTGACCCACATTGCGATTGCGTCCAAAAGCGCGTACCTGATAGCCCTGCTGACTGAGCTCTTCAACAACATACTTGCCTAGAAAGCCCGTAGCACCTGTCACCAATACTTTCTTCATTTTTTACTTCTCCTTGTCCCCTAAGAGCCGATGTATTTCGCTCTTCAGAATCTCTGTTGGCTGATAGATTTGAGCTGCACGACTAAGTCTGTTCAAGTCTGGCCAGTCATCTCTAGCCAACAACTCATCAAAGGCACGTCCAATCGCTTCCGTATCCTCTCGTTTAGCAGTCAAGGCAATCCCTGCCTCTAATCCACGAACTGCATAGTCATACTGATCATAGTCATGGGGGAGAATCAAGGCAGGCTTACCATAGATGATACACTGGTAAAAAATACCCGCACCACCATGATGAATCACATAATCCATCTGAGGAATGTACTCCTTATAGGGAAGATAGGATACCACAGAAACATTGTCCATGAGCTCTTCACATTGGAAGTCTTGTCCGCCAAACCCCAGAGTCACAAAGAAGTGGCAATCTGGATGTGCTTCTGCCAATTGTTGTGTCTGATAGAGGAGATTGTCTTTAGCCCATGCTAGCTGAGTGCCACAGGAGACAAGGACCTTCTTATAACCTGCATAGGGAGACAAATCGAGGGGATAATTTTCTGCCCTCTCAATCGAAGAGCCAAAAGGTCCCACCCAAAGGTAGTGCTCTGGAAAACCGCTTTTCAGCTCCAACTCTTTCATCCCAATTCCCAAGATGGAATAGGGTGAATAGATGGTTTCCTGACCTTTCTGATTGTAGAGCTTAAAATCGTAACGTTTCAATCGTTCTCTCAATAAAAAGGTTACGATTCGTTTCCCTAAACGAGTCCCTTTTCTTCCTAGCCATTGCTGGGCAGATTGGAAAGATGTTTTTGGACTGCCCATTCCTCCAAAGAAACAAGGCGGTCCATCTGTCGTTTCAATGGCAAACTGTGTCGCCATCGTGGTAATCCAGGGAATATTCAACTGTTCCGCTACAAGTCCTACAGAGAGGGTTATAAAATCCGCAATCACAATATCAGGTCGATTTTCCTGCCACTCTTGCATTAATTGATCTGAAACCACATTGATCAAATCAAGACTAGCTGACAACTGTCGATAAGCAGAAATAAAGTTTAACTGCCCTTCATTGTTGGCTACACGCTCAAACTCATCTACACAATTTTCTAAAATGGGAATCACCTGGAATCCCATCTCCTCTGCGACAGCTTTTCGTTGCGGTCCTGTAAATAATCGAATCTCATACAAGGGATCCTTCAACAAGGGTGCAAGTAAATTCAGTGTTGGGAAGAGATGCCCACTCAAGGGAACTACAACCACATCAATTTTGATTTTTCTCATATGTCTAGGATAGCAAATTTTTAAAAAAAGAACTACCAAAATGATAGTTCTTTCCAATATTATTTATATGTTGGGGAATACGTCGTTTCCACTCTACTTAATCCTTAGAAGAGTTCTTTGTAGAGAGCAATGGTTTCTTCTAAAGTTGGCATAAATGGATTGCCTGGCGCACATGCATCAATCAAAGCATTCTTAGAAAGGTAGTCAAAGTCAAAGTCTTTTTCTTGGATACCGAGTTCAGTGAGTTTCTTCGGAATACCAACAGTTTCAGAAAGTTTCTCAATCTCAGCGATAGCATAGTCAGCACATTCTTGGTCTGTTTTTCCTTCAACATGGAGTCCCAAGGCCTTGGCCACATTGCGGAAAGCTTCTGGTACACGCTTGGCATTTTCACGTTCTACAACTGGGAGAAGCATGGCACAGCAGACACCATGTGGCAAGTTATATACCGCACCGAGTTGGTGAGCCATAGAATGAACATAACCCAAACCAGCATTGTTAAAGCTCATACCACCGAGGAAGATGGCATTGACCATAGCCTCACGCGCTTCAATATCTTGGCCATTTGACACAGCACGAGGAAGATACTCCTTGATGAGTTCAATCGCTCCGATAGAAAGTTTCTTGGTCACATTATAAGCACCTGGTGTTACTAAAGCCTCGACAGCGTGAGTAAGAGCATCCATACCTGTCGCTGCTGTCAATCCTTTCGGCTTTGAAAGCATGAGTTCTGGATCATTGACAGAGATAAGGGCAAGGCTATTCTTATCAACCATTACCATCTTGACCTTGCGCTCTTCGTCAGTAATAACATAGTTAATGGTGATTTCTGCAGAAGTTCCAGCTGTTGTATTGATCGCAACCACTGGCAACCCTTTTTTAGCAGACTTGTGGAGACCTTCGTAGTCCTGTGGCTTTCCGCCATTTGTAGCGATGATAGAGATACAACTAGCTGCATCCTGAGGAGACCCTCCTCCAAGACTGATGATAAAGTCGCATCCATGCTCTTTCAGGGCAGCCACTCCGTCTGTGACGTTCTTGCAAGTCGGATTTGGCTCCACATCACTAAAGATCACATATTCGATCCCTTCAGCATCTAATGGTTTTAGGATCTTAGGTAAAATATCACTTCCCTCGATGAACTTATCTGTCACCAAAAGAGCCTTCTTATACCCCAATTCCTTGATATACGGACCTACTTCATTTACAACACCTTTACCGATAAGGTTAACTGATGGAACGTAAAATGTAGCCATATGCTTTTCCTCCTGCGCCTCTGCGCTATTTGATTATTTACTATAAGTATACGACCTAATAGGAAGTTTTACAAACATTTATAGGCGCTTTAAGTAAAAAGTTAGTAAAGAACAGCCAACCCTTTTTCAAGAAAAAAGCTCCAAAAAGATAGCTTTCATCTCATTGGAACTTTTACTTAATCATTATTGCTTAGTTAATACCACTCGGTCAGATGCCTCTCGGTCCATATCATCGATAATCAATTGATTACCATTAACCGTATAAATTTTGACATCATCACCGATAATGACACGTTGATTTTCTGGCTCAAAGCTGACTTGCTTGATTTCCTTATCTCCATCTGGCTCGACCTCAGTCCATGTACCAGTTTTACCTGTTACAACAAGAGTGATTTGGTCATTCTCATCTTTTCCAGTATAGGTACCATCGATATTCGTAGGTTGAGCTACAGTAGTGTCCTGACTTGAGGACGCCTGTGGTTGACTAGCGCTTGTCGTAGCGCTAGAAGATGATTCTTGTTGAGAAGATGATTGCTGTGCAGATTGCTGGGTAGGGACTTGTGCATTAGGTCCACAAGCTGCTAAAAGACTAAGAATTGCTAGGGAAGCAATAGAAAGTGTGAATGTTTTCGTTTTCATAGCGATTTCCTTTCTTTTGTGCCAATGTTTTGCTGGAATCGTTTCCAGATATACCTCCTACCTACAGTATAGCAACATAAACCTATAAGGTCAACTAATCTCGTCGCTTCCTACCAAACTTGCTCGGACTTCCGAGATAAAGTAGAGGGATCCCGTCACGAAAAGCAAGTCCTGGCCATTGGCCTTATCTTCAAATTCTCTGATAAAGTCGCCATAGGAAGGAATCAAATCATAACCTACCACATCCTTTTCATCCAGAGAGCCTTGGTAGTCAAAGCCTGTTACCTTAAGTTTTACCTGAGGCAACTGCTCAGATAGATAGCCTAGCATCCCCTGATAATCCTTGCGTTTAAGTGCTCCAAAAAGGATGCGAACCTGGTAACCTTGCTGGATTTTCCCCTGGATAAACTCTACTAGACGAGTCAAGGCTGGCAGATTGTGAGCCCCATCTAGGTAGATTTGCGGGCGAATCCGTTCCAATCGACCTGCCCAATGTGTCTCCTTCAAAGCCCGTCTGACAAACTCTTCTTCGACCCTTTCACCTCCTGACGCCATAAACATAAGAAAAGTTTCTAAAGCCAAGGCGGCATTTTCTTGCTGATAAGCACCTTCCAAACCAATTTCAAGCTGGGAAAAGCTTGCTAGCTTACTTGAAAAATCCCCAGCATTCAAGGTGAAGTCTCGCCCAGCTTGATAAAGTTCAACAGCTAACTCTCTTGCTCTTTTTTGACAGACAAGCTCCGCTTCTGGAGCAAGCTTGGCAATGACTGCCTTCTTGCCAGCCTTGAAAATACCAGCTTTCTGCTCGGCTATTTTCTCCAGACTATCACCCAAGGTCTCCTGATGATCTAGCCCAATCGAAGTAATAACTGCAATCTCTCCTGTTACGACATTAGTGGTATCAAGCAAACCACCAATTCCCACTTCTAGCAGGACTAGATCCACTCCCTGCTCTTTAAAGTAAAGCAAGGCAATCAGGGTCAACAACTCAAAGAAAGACAATTGATCATGTGTTTCTAAGAGAATTTTCTCCATCTCCTTGACTTGGTTAGCTATACGAACAAAGTCTTCCTCCGCGATTGGTTGCCCATTGATACAGATTCGATCATGGATACTGATGATATGAGGAGAGGTAAAAGTACCAACTTTTTTACCATGAGCTACAAACAACTCTCTCATAAAGGCAATAGTTGACCCTTTACCGTTAGTCCCTGTTACGTGGATAATAGGATATGTCTTCTCAGGATTCCCCAACAAATCCACCGCTCGCTGCATTCGTCCAAGTCCAGATCTAAAATTTAAACCAATCCGACTATGAAGCCATTCTTCTACTTCAAACATACATGTCTCCTTAACAAAAGTCCAATCAACTAGCGCACTAAAGTATGATTACAAATAAAAAACGAGGTCGGGACTAAAATCCCGACCTCTTACCTGGTTAGCTAATCACTAGCTACTATGAATTTCAACGTGGGCTAAAAACGGCCCCCGGACATTCCTGCGTTTCTAATTTCTGGCGCAGGGCTAAAAACATCCACTGGATGTTCCAACTCTTTCTAGTTTCTAAGAGTTGGGGTGATACAGTCTCCCAGACTGTATCACTCCTCCATAAAGCTGTTGAAGACTTCTTCAATCATGTTCCATTCGTCTTCTGAGTCTTCTGGGATTGGTTGCAATTCGCCTTCTGTTCCGTCTTCATTTTCGATGAATGAGTAAGCTTGGATTTCAACTTCACCATTTTCATCTTCTTCTGCATTAACCGGCACTAGCAGAACATAGTTTTTACCAAATTCTTCTTTTCCATCAATGGTCAAAAGGATTTCAAACAAGGTTTCATTTCCTTGTTCATCAACAAGTGTAATTAATTCACGTTCTTCGTGGTCATGGTTGTGATCGTGTGACATAGTTTCTCCTCTGTCTTAAAATTTTCTATCTAAATAATTTTGCAAAATCAGCTGAGCAGCCAACTTATCAATAACTTTCTTGCGTTTGTTACGGCTGATATCTGCTTGTTCAATCAACATACGCTCCGCAGCGACCGTTGTCAAACGCTCATCCTGATAGTCTACTGGTAAACCAAAAAGTTCCTCTAATTTTGCTCCGTAGGCTTGACTGGCTTCTACCCGCGGACCGCTGGTATTGTTCATGTTTTTAGGCAGACCTACTACAAAGCGTTCCACCTTATAGCTGTCAACCAATTCCTTGATACGATCAAAACCAAACTGGCCCTGATCCTCATTAATCTGGATGATTTCAAGTCCCTGAGCGGTGAAGCCTAGTGGATCGCTAATAGCCACCCCTACTGTTTTTGAACCAACGTCCAATCCCATAATTCTCATAGATTATAGATCGACTCCTTGTCCCTTAAGGTAGTAGCGTACCAGTTCTTCAACAATTTCATCACGCTCATACTTACGGATTTGATTTCGTGCATTGTTGTAACGAGGAACGTAGGCAGGGTCACCACTCAATACATAACCGACGATTTGGTTAATCGGATTGTAGCCCTTGTCGTTCAAAGAAGCATAGACATCTGTCAACGTTTCGCTAATTTCTTTCTTATTGGAATCATCCAATTTAAACCGTACAGTTTCTTCAGTAAATCCCATTCTAACACCCTCTTTCCTTAGAATATTACTATTATAGCATATTTCCTTACGTTCTACAAATAAATCAGTTTGTTTATTTGGATTTTCTTACTGTTCTGTCGCCCCATTTGCCACTCTGTCAGCAATATACTGGCTAGGTTCGTTTTTTAAGAGATTTTCAAGACCAATATTTTTTAAATATTCTAGTTGAGATGCCTTTTTGACATCCAAAACTTGAAAATCATAAGTCGTTGTGGTCTGGATTTCTGTCTCGCTGAGTAGCTTGGTTTCCAGTGTAAATCCTGCCAGTTTGCGCGCCTCTTGGATAGTCTTATCCTTTTCTTCTGCTTCAAGAAGCGCTTTTTGCGTTTCCTCTAGGCCATTTTCAGAGATAAAGGTCTTGAGTTCATCCCCGACAGGTCGTTTTTGCTGGATGGTCAAGGTCAAAAACTGACTGCCTTTATAAGTAATGGTCTGAATCTGTTGCGTCCCATTTTCTGACTTCGGCATCAGCAAGGTCTTGGTGACAACCGTATTCTTTTCGGCATTGTCCAAAACGGGAAGGTTGGATTGGAGAGGTTCAGATGCTGTTGTGGAAGCAACAGGAGTTTCCTTTTTTTGCCCACATCCCGCAAGCAAAAAGAGGAGAGCAAAACTAGCAATTAGTAACTTTTTCATAATTCCTCACATGATTTTAAAACAAAAGGGCAAACAAGGCCAGGAGTCACTCCCAGCCTTGATGTTTTATAGAGCTGCACGTAGACGTGCTTCTGCATTTTCTACATTACGGACAGAGCGTGGCAAGAAGGCACGGATATCATCTTCTTTATAGCCGACTTGTAGGCGCTTCTCGTCAACGAGAATCGGACTCTTTAAGATCCGTGGTGTTTCCATGATTAAGTTGAGCACTTCATTGACACTCAAATCCTCGATGTCAACTCCAAGTGCCTTAGCGTAGCGGTTTTTTGACGAAACGATACTGGCAATTCCATTATCTGTTTTCGTTAGAATATCTAATAACTCTTCTCTTGTAATTCCTTCTTTACCGAGATTTTGTTCTTTATAACTTAACTGGTGGGCATTGAGCCAGGTTTTCGCTTTTTTACAGCTAGTACAACTTGAGACTGTATAAATTTTGATCATGTACCTACCCCTTTCGCTACATGTTACTATCAGTTTAGTCTATTATACCATAAAAAACATCCGACTTGCGACCTATTTTTAAAAAAAATTAACTTTTTTCGCGATTTTCGTACTTTTTTCTTGACAAAATCAATTTATAACCAACTTTTAAATTTTTTGATATACAATCGTTTTACAACTGTAACACTTATCATATAGAGAACGATAATCAAAAGCAAAAAGAGGAAATAAATTGGTTCCAAAGGGGTTAAATGAAGCAGGCTAGCAATTGAAGAGTAGGGAAGGAAGGTCACAAAACTAGCCGCTAGCAAGGTTGTCCCAAGAACAAACCATGATGGACGACTTTGTAAGAAAGGAAGTTTTGCTGAACGAAGCATATGGATAACCATGGTTTGGGACCACATGGATTCAATGAACCAACCTGTCTGGAACAAGATGATAAAGCCCGTTGCAGACTCTGCTCCGTGAGCATAGGCTTGGCCTGTCGCCATTGGGACAATGACAAAATAGAGTAAGATAAAGGTCAAAATATCAAAGGCAGAAGAAATCGGCCCCATCCAAATCATAAAGCGAGTAATAGACTTGGCTTCCCACTTATGAGGATGTTTCAAAAAGTCTTCATCTACATTATCAAATGGCAAGGCAATGCAAGAAAGGTCGTAGACGAGGTTTAACACAATCAAGTGAATCGGAGCCATAGGAAGGAAAGGTAAAAAGATACCAGACACTAACAGAGAGAAAATATTCCCGAAGTTAGAACTGACCGTCATCTTGATATATTTGGTCATATTAGCGTAGACCTTACGCCCTTCAACCAGCCCTTTTTCAAGCACCATCAAATCCTTATCTAGCAAAATGACATCAGCCGTTTCTTTGGCAATATCTACTGCTGTATCAACCGAAATCCCCACATCGGCTACTTTCATAGAAGGAGCATCATTGATCCCATCTCCCATATAGCCGACACAATGTCCATTCGATTTGATTTGTAAAATGATTCGTGCTTTTTGATCCGGAGAGAGTTTGGCAAAGACAGTCACCCTCTCAACTGCTTGGGCCAACTCTTCGTCCGTCATGGCATCAATATCAGAACCCAACAAGATTTGATCAACATCTAGACCAACTTTTTCGCATACTGCTTGGGTTACCTTCTCATTGTCACCCGTCAAGATCTTTGTTTGAACACCGTGTTCTAACAAAGCTTGGATAGCAGGTGCTGCAGATGGTTTTGGTGGATCTAGAAAGGCAAGATATCCTGTTAGAATCATCTCTTTTTCATCTTCAACGGAGTAAGCAAAACCTTCTTTTAGGCCTGTTTTATAAGCGACTCCCAAGACTCGCAATCCCTGTTGATTAAGTTGATCTACTTCTTTTAAGATTTCCACTCGGATATCATCCGTCAGAGGACTAATCTGACCTTGATATTCCACATGGGTTGAGATCGCAAGCATTTCCTCTAGGGCACCCTTGGTTACCAAGCTAACAACTTCGTTCTCATCCTTGACGATGACACTCATTCGTCTGCGTTCAAAGTCAAATGGAAGTTCATCTATTTTTTGAAAGCTAGTATCCAAATTTTGTAGAATAGCGTGTTCTTTAGCTTCTTTTTCAGTTCTACTGATGATGGCACGGTCCATCAAGTTTTTCAATCCCGTTTGAAAATAGGAATTGAGGTAGGCCCGTCTCAACACAGACAAATCCAAATCTCCATGTATATCCAAAGGATATTCCAGGACAATTTCGTCTTGGGTAAGGGTTCCGGTTTTATCCGTGCATAGGATATCAATAGCACCTAGGTCCTGTATGGCATTGAGTTTTTTGATGACGACTTTTTCCTTGGCCATGATAATGGAGCCTTTTGCTAAACTGGCCGTGATGATCATAGGAAGCATCTCAGGTGTCAATCCAACACCAACACTCAGTGCAAACACACCTGCTTCCAGCCAGTCGCCATCTGTCAAGCCATTGGAGAGAAAGACGATGGGCACCATGACTAACATCAAACGGATCAAGAGCCAAGAGATACTGTTCATCTCCCGTTCAAAAGAGGTCGGTTCGTCATAGGTATTGAGAGTTTGCTCGATTTCTCCCATCATAGTGTCATCGCCGACCGCTAGGATCAAAGCCTTGGCACTTCCTGATATCACATTGGTTCCCATAAAGGCGAGCGCTTCTGCTTCTAGCAGACTATCGAAGTTTGACTGACTCATTTTTGACAAGGCTAGTTTCTCAACCGAGTCACTTTCACCTGTCAAACCAGACTGTTGGACAAAGAAATCACGTGATTCAATTAAAATGAGGTCTGCTGGTATCATATCCCCAGCACTTAACTTGACTATATCTCCAACGACCAAATCTTCAATTGCAACCTCTAAACTCTGGCCTTCGCGAATAACTGTGGCTGTATTCACAATCATTTTTGATAGATTGGTCGCAGCCTTGTCACTCCGCAGTTCTTGAACAAAGCGTATGCCACCAGAGATTAGAACGAGAACGACGATGATAATAGAGGTCGTCGGATCTTCTTGTCCAGGCTTCGCCAACCAGACATTGGTCACCATGGAGATCATAGCGATGACTAGCAGTATGATTGTAAATGGATTGATGATGGATTCGTAAATCTTTTTGAGGATACTGTCTTCTTGACCCTTAGTGATGGTGTTTTCGCCATATAGGTCACGATTTTTCTCCACCTGCTCCTCGGTCAAGCCTGTTAGACTTGTCTTATAAAAAGATAGAGTTTCGTTTAAGGGTGTGTGAATAGCTGTTGCTAATCTTTCTTTTGTAGTTTTCATTGGTTTCTCCTATCTGTATGAATGATGTATTTCATACACAGAGACCAATCACTTTATAAGGGCAGAACGACACAAATCAGCGATTGGCTGTGTATGTGCGGTTCTGGATGATCGTCAATTTGCATCGTTTGTCTCCTTTCCATGTTCTAAAACAGTAGAAAATCCCACCGTAAAATGGCAGGATTAAAAAACTAATTATCTGTTTTTTCGTTCAAGCTTTAACTCCATAGGGCGATGTAATGAGCTTAGTCTTGGCCTTCGCGACCAGGACTGTTGACCAACGAGTAGTGTCTCCACTGCTTTGCGGTAGTCATCCGTATCCCTATGGTAGCCTCACCTACCGTTTTCGTCTATCAGTATAAACCTTTAAAATATAAAAGTCAACAATTTATCTCATTTTTTAGATAACAATTAATTCCTTCGGCGCTAGAGTCAACAATTCGCAACCGTTATCTGTAATCAGGATATCATCTTCGATACGAACCCCGTATTTACCTTCAATATAGATACCCGGTTCATCAGTCAAGACCATACCAGATTTAATGACTTCTTTGGAAGTTTGGCTAAAGTAGGGTTCTTCGTGAATATCCAGTCCGATACCGTGTCCAATACCGTGGTTAAAGTAGTCGCCATAGCCTGCCTCGATGATAATATCACGAGGGATTTTGTCAAAGTCGCGGAAACCTAAGCCATCCTTAGCTTGATCAATCAAGGCTTGGTTGGCTTTCAGGACAGTATTGTAAATTTCTGCCTGCTCGTCACTGACATGACCGAGGTAGATGGTCCGTGTCATATCACTGACATAGTGGTCGTAGAGACAGCCGAAGTCCATGGTAATGGCTTCTCCCGCTTCAACCGGTTTGTGCATTGGATGGGCATGTGGTTTGGAAGAGTTGATGCCACTTGCTAAAATGGTATCAAAAGACAAGCCTGCCGCTCCTAGCTCACGCATGCGGAAGTCAAGGAAGTTGGCAATTTCGATCTCAGTTTTTCCTGGTTTGATAAAGTCAAGCGCATCACGGAAAGCTTGGTCTGAGATAGAACATGCCTTGCGAATAGTCGCAATCTCTTTCTCATCCTTAATCATACGAAGCGCTTCAACAAACTGAGTCTGCGGAAGCAAGTCGATCCCTGCAAATGCTACCTGCATACGGTGGTAATATGAGACCGAAATCTCGTCTTCAAAACCGACGCGAGACAAGCCCATATCCTTAACAATGCCTGCAATAACAGCCAATTCATCACGATCAGCCACAATCTCAAAACCTGTCACTTCTTGCTTAGCTGCAATGATATAGCGAGAGTCTGTCACCAAAACCTGACGGTCACGGCTGATAAAGACTGTTCCATTTGAGCCCCAAAAGCCGGTCAGGTAATAGACGTTTTTAAGGTTATTGATAATGATGCCATCTAGTTCTTTTTCTTGCATTTTAGCGAGAAATGCTTGCACACGTTTATTCATGATGTAACTTTCCTTTCAAATAGTGTCCTGTGTAGCTGGCTTCATTGGCCGCTACTTCTTCTGGAGTTCCTGTTGCGATGATGGTTCCACCACCGACACCGCCCTCTGGTCCCAAATCGATGATATGGTCTGCAGTCTTGATAACATCCAGATTGTGCTCAATGACGAGGACAGTATTGCCATCGTCGACAAAGCGAGCCAAGACTTTAAGCAAGCGAGCGATATCCTCAGTATGAAGCCCTGTCGTTGGCTCATCCAGAATGTAGAAAGATTTTCCTGTTGAGCGTTTGTGGAGCTCACTAGCTAACTTCATACGCTGGGCTTCTCCTCCAGAAAGGGTGGTAGCCGGTTGCCCTAGCGTTACATAGCCCAGCCCCACATCCTTGATGGTCTGAAGTTTGCGTTGAATCTTGGGAATGTGTTGGAAGAATTCCACCGCATCGTTGACGGTCATGTCCAAGACCTGCGAGATATTCTTTTCCTTATAGTGGACTTCTAGGGTTTCACTGTTATAGCGAGTCCCGTGGCAGACTTCACAAGCCACGTAAACATCTGGCAAGAAGTGCATCTCGATCTTGATAATCCCGTCACCTGAGCAGGCTTCGCAACGACCACCCTTGACATTGAAACTGAAACGGCCCTTCTTGTAGCCTCGAATCTTAGCTTCATTTGTCTGAGCAAAGAGGTCTCGTATATCGTCAAAAACTCCCGTATAGGTAGCTGGGTTGGACCTCGGCGTTCGTCCGATCGGGCTTTGATCAATGTCAATCAAGCGGTCTACATGCTCAATCCCTGTGATGGTTTTGAATTTACCAGGCTTGTCTGAATTGCGATTGAGCTTCTGGGCAATGGCTTTTTTGAGGATACTGTTGATTAAGGTCGATTTCCCTGAACCTGATACCCCTGTCACCGCGATGAATTTCCCTAGTGGGAAGCGAGCAGTGATATTTTGCAAGTTGTTCTCACGCGCACCTGTCACTTCGATAAAACGACCATTTCCGGCACGGCGCTCTTCTGGTACTGGAATGGCACGTTTACCTGACAAGTACTGGCCTGTAATAGACTTACTGTTACGGGCCACCTGCTTGGGTGTTCCTGCAGCGACAATCTCGCCACCAAAAACACCGGCACCTGGACCTACGTCAATCAGATAATCCGCCTCGCGCATGGTATCTTCGTCATGTTCTACCACGATGAGAGTATTGCCCAAGTCACGCATCTTTTTCAGACTAGCAATCAGACGGTCATTATCCCTCTGGTGAAGACCAATGGACGGCTCATCCAGGATATAGAGGACACCTGATAGGTTGGACCCAATCTGGGTTGCCAAGCGAATACGCTGACTCTCCCCACCTGAAAGGGTTCCTGCCGAACGTGATAGAGTCAGATAGTTAAGCCCTACGTTATTAAGGAAGGTCAAGCGATCCTTTATTTCCTTGAGGATAGGACGAGCGATGATGGCTTCATTTTCAGACAAGGTCAGCTGACTCACTAATTCCAAATGGTCTGCGATAGACAGGTCTGAGATTTCACCGATATGCGGTCCTTGCTCCCCACCCACACGAACAGACAAGGCCTGGTCATTGAGACGGTAGCCGTGGCAAGTTCCGCAGGTCAGCTCATTCATGTAGAGACGCATCTGGGTGCGAGTGTAGTCGCTATTGGTTTCGTGGTAGCGACGTTTGATATTATTGACAACTCCCTCAAAAGGAATATCAATATCTCGCACGCCACCAAATTCATTCTCATAGTGGAAATGGAATTCCTTGCCATCTGAGCCATAGAGAATCAAGTTTTTATCTTCTTCTGACAAGTCTTCAAATGGCTTATCCATATCCACTCCAAAGGCTGTCATGGCTTGTTCCAGCATATTTGGATAGTAGTTGGATGAGATAGGATTCCAAGGTGCCAAGGCTCCCTCACGCAAAGTTTTGCTGGTATCAGGAACCACCAAGTCAACATCCACCTCCAGCTTGATACCCAAACCGTCACACTCACTACAAGAGCCAAACGGAGCATTGAAGGAGAAGAGACGAGGCTCTAACTCTGGTACGGTAAAGCCGCAAACTGGACAGGCATAGTGCTCAGAAAAGAGCAACTCCGAATCGTCCATAGTGTCGATAATCACATAACCTTCTGCGATACGAAGGGCAGCCTCAATGGAGTCAAAGAGACGACTACGAATTCCCTCCTTGATGACAATACGGTCGACCACGACATCGATATTGTGTTGCTTGCTCTTGGACAACTCTGGTACTTCGGTCACATCATAAACTTCCCCATCCAAACGAACACGAACATAGCCGTCTTTCTGAACCTTTTCAATGACACTCTTATGTTGCCCTTTTTTCTTACGAATGACCGGAGCTAAAATTTGCAGACGTTGGCGTTCTGGCAATTCCAAAACCTTATCCACGATTTGTTCTACAGAAGAAGCCTTGATAGCACCATGTCCGTTGATACAGTAAGGCGTCCCCACACGTGCGTAGAGGAGACGCAGATAATCATTGATTTCAGTCGTGGTTCCCACGGTCGAACGAGGGTTTTTACTAGTTGTTTTCTGGTCGATGGAAATAGCTGGGCTGAGGCCATCAATAGCATCTACATCTGGTTTTTCCATATTACCCAAGAACTGGCGAGCATAGGCTGATAGACTCTCTACATAGCGACGTTGGCCCTCAGCATAGAGGGTATCAAAGGCCAGGCTGGATTTCCCAGACCCTGACAAACCAGTCACAACAACCAGCTTGTCTCGCGGAATCTCCACATCAATATTTTTTAAGTTATGGGCACGTGCCCCATGAATCACAATTTTATCTTGCATCTTTGTTCTTTCTAGTCCATTATTGCTTTCCATTATACCAAAAAATGTGAAATTCTATTACCCAAAAAGCTGTTTTTATAGTATAATAGTACGGTGCAAAAAATGAATCACTGAATAGTAGGAAAGGATAGGGGACATGAAACAAGTTTTTCTCTCAACAACAACTGAATTTAAAGAGATCGACACGCTTGAACCGGGTACTTGGATTAACCTCGTCAATCCTACACAAAATGAATCGTTGGAAATTGCCAATGCCTTTGACATTGACATCGCTGACCTCCGAGCACCACTCGACGCGGAAGAAATGTCCCGTATTACCATCGAAGATGAGTATACTTTGATCATCGTAGACGTTCCCATCACAGAGGAAAGAAACAATCGCACCTACTACGTCACGATTCCGCTGGGGATTATCATCACCGAGGAGACCATTATCACTACCTGCTTGGAACCCCTCCCTGTTCTCGATGTCTTTATCAACCGTAGACTGCGCAACTTTTACACCTTCATGCGTTCACGCTTTATCTTCCAGATTCTCTACCGCAACGCCGAACTTTACCTTACGGCCCTTCGTTCGATCGACCGTAAGAGTGAACAAATCGAAAGTCAACTTCACAAGTCTACACGAAACGAAGAGCTGATTGAGCTCATGGAATTGGAAAAGACCATCGTCTATTTCAAGGCCTCCCTTAAAACGAACGAGCGCGTGATTAAGAAATTGACTAGCGCAACTAGCAATATCAAGAAATACCTAGAAGACGAAGACCTACTCGAAGACACCCTGATTGAAACCCAACAGGCCATCGAGATGGCAGATATCTATGGAAATGTCCTTCACTCTATGACAGAGACCTTTGCCTCTATCATTTCCAACAACCAGAACAACATCATGAAAACTCTGGCTCTCGTGACCATCGTCATGTCTGTCCCAACAATGATCTTCTCAGCCTATGGGATGAACTTCAAGGATAATGAAATCCCTCTGAACGGTGAGCCACATGCCTTCTGGTTAATCGTCTTTATCGCCTTTGCTATGAGTGTCTCGCTCACTCTCTATCTCATCCATAAAAAATGGTTCTAAGAGGAATCCCTATGTCTCAGATTGATTTACAAAAATTAACTAAGAAAAACCAAGAGTTTATCCACATCGCTACCCAACAATTTATCAAAGATGGCAAAACAGACGCTGAAATCAAGGCTGTTTTTGAAGAAGTCATTCCTAAAATCCTTGAAGAGCAAGCCAAAGGAACGACCGCTCGTTCCCTCTACGGGGCTCCAACCCACTGGGCTCATAGCTTCACTGTCAAGGAGCAATACGAAAAAGAGCATCCAAAAGAAAATGACGATCCAAAACTCATGATTATGGACTCAGCTCTTTTTATCACCAGTCTCTTTGCATTGGTTAGCGCTCTGACTACCTTCTTCTCTACAGATCAGGCTATTGGCTATGGGTTGATTACCCTCTTGTTGGTTGGACTTGTAGGAGGACTTGCCTTCTACTTGATGTACTACTTTGTCTACCAGTACTATGGACCAGACACAGATCGTAGCCAACGTCCTCCATTCTGGAAGTCCATCCTAGTAATTTTGGCCTCTATGGTCCTTTGGTTGGTTGTCTTCTTTGCAACAAGCTTCCTACCAGCCAGCCTCAATCCAGTCCTTGCTCCATTGCCTTTGGCTATCCTGGGAGCTGCCCTTCTCGCCCTTCGCTTCTATCTCAAGAAACGTTTCAACATCCGAAGTGCAAGCGCGGGCCCATCACGTTATTAAGAAAAGTGAAAAGCTATGGCATATAGTCAATCCTTAGCTCAGCAGATTCGAAAAATTCTAGCACTTAAACTTCCTCCCCAAATTTTCGAAGAAGAGTTAGAAGAAAAGAAACTATTTGGTGGTCTTGCCTTTATGATTCGTGGGAAAATGGTCCTTACAGTCAGTTCCAGAAAGGACGAGCTGGTTATGGTGAGAATTGGCAAAGAAATGGAAAAGCAAGTTCTACCCCGAACAGGAGCTCATACCACATTGATGAGAGGGCGACCTTATCATGGCTATATAGACCTAGATATTGAAGGTCAAAAAGAACTGCCTTACTGGATTGATTTAGCCCTCTCCTATAATCAGGAGTTGACCAAGTAACTCATATCTAGTGAGATTAGAGATTAGAAAAACGAAAAGCAACTGCATAGGTAGTTGCTTTTTCACTTGCTTTCTTGAGATTCAATAGCACTTCTGAGTCTGATTCTTATAGTTTTCTCTCATCTTTTGTGATAAAATAGGCTCATACTCAATGAAAATCAAAGAGCAAACTAGGAAGCTAGCCGCAGGTTGCTCAAAGCACTGCTTTGAGGTTGTAGATAGAACTGACGAGGTCAGTAACATATATACGGCAAGGCAAAGCTGACGTGGTTTGAATTTGATTTTCGAAGAGTATCAATCTATTTCTAGGAGGACGAGATATAGTTTCTACTATTGGTATCGTTAGTTTGTCTAGTGGTGTTATCGGAGAGGATTTTGTCAAACACGAAGTCGATTTGGGTATTCAACGTCTCAAGGATTTGGGACTTAATTCTGTCTTCTTGCCCCATTCGCTAAAGGGTTTAGACTTTATCAAGGACCATCCGGAGGCACGTGCAGAAGATTTGATGCTGGCCTTTTCTGATGATAGCATCGACATGATCCTATGCGCCATCGGTGGAGATGATACCTATCGCTTGCTACCTTATCTTTTTGAAAATAACCAACTCCAAAAGGTTATTAAACCAAAGATTTTTCTTGGCTTCTCGGATACAACCATGAACCACCTTATGTTGCATAAACTAGGGATCAAGACTTTTTATGGGCAATCCTTTCTAGCAGACATTTGTGAATTGGACAAGGAGATGTTGCCCTATAGCCTCCACTACTTCAAAGAACTGATCGAGACAGGAAAAATCTCAGAAATCCGCCCTAGCGACCTTTGGTTCGAGGAACGGACTGACTTTAGTCCCAATGCTCTAGGAACAGCTCGTATCAGCCATGTAAATACAGGTTTTGACTTGTTGCAAGGAAATGCCCAGTTCGAGGGAGAAATCCTCGGTGGTTGCATCGAGTCTCTCTATGATATCTTTGACAATTCTCGATACGCAGATAGCACAGTTCTCTGCCAAAAGTACAAACTCTTCCCTGACTTATCCGATTGGAAAGGAAAAATCCTCTTGTTAGAAACAAGTGAAGAAAAACCTGAACCTGATGATTTCAAAAAAATGTTGCTGGCTTTGAAAGAAACTGGGGTATTTGAGGTCATCAGTGGACTCTTGGTCGGAAAGCCAATGGATGAAGCCTTCTATGACGACTATAAAGAGGCACTAATGAGCATCGTTGACAGCAATATCCCAATTGTCTATAATCTAAACGTTGGGCACGCCACACCAAGAGCCATTGTACCCTTTGGCGTCTATGCTTATGTGGATGCAAAAGAGCAAGTCATTCGCTTTGACTATAACAAAAAATAAACAATTTCTCCATTTTTATGCTTTTGTATTGATTTTCGCTAATTTCTATGATATCTTTTTGAAGGAGGTGTATATGACTAAACAAAAAATAAATCAAATTGTCGGTTCAATCGGGGCCTTTATCGGGATTATTGTATTTATCGCCTACATCCCACAAATTTTTGCCAATTTACAAGGCAACAAAGCTCAACCATTCCAGCCTTTATCCGCAGCAGTATCTTGTTTAATTTGGGTTATTTATGGATGGACAAAAGAACCTAAGAAGGATTGGATACTAATTATTCCAAACTCAGCTGGCGTTGTCTTAGGTGGACTGACATTTCTTACTGCACTATAAAAGTTACTAGCATATAATCAAAAAGCTGAGAGGAGATTCTCAGCTTTTTCTCTTGTATAACTACTAAAACGTCACATACTACTGATAACTAAAATAATCAAGGGAAGGCTATTGCCTAACATATGAACAACTAGAGGATAATAAATATTCTCTTTTTCTTTCACATAGATGATAGAAAAGGCAATGCCTCCACCTAGATAACCGACTGCACTGACCCACTCTGATAAAGCCAAACTGTGCATATGAGTCAGAGCAAAAACAAGTCCTACCAGAAGAATGCTTAGCCAACTTGACAGACGTTTCTGCAAGTGATGTAACAAGAGCTGACGGAAAAAGAGTTCTTCCACAAAAGGTCCGATGACACAAGCAAAAACAGCTATCAGTAATGGTTGCTCTTGAAAGGTGCTTTGAATATTCGACTGGTTTAGACCTTGTCCGACTAGCCCAAAAAACTGCTTCAACATCTCTGATACAAATTCAAAGACAAAAGTCATCAGAAAGAGAAAGAGCCATCCTGTTAAGACGCCAAAGAAGAATTTCCTTTTAGTCTTTCTAATCTCATTCCATTGTTTGATCAATCTATCCTTAAACAAGAAAGAGCCATATAGAGCTAGTACTACATAAACTAGATAATTTGCAATAGCAGATGGCATCAAGAAAGCCAGCAATTTAACTCCATCAAATACAAAGAGAACTGTATAGAGAATCGCAAAAATCAGAATTCCCTTATTTTTGTTAGACATCATTTAATTTCCTTTCCACTCACAATCATTCTCGTGGTCATCAACTAGCCCTGCAGCCTGAAGAAAAGATAAAACGGCAACTGGGCCTGTGAACTTGAAATCCCGTTTTTTGAGATCTTTGGCTAATTTCTCAGACAAGGCTGTTTTAGCAGGTGCTAGGTGATAGTCAGGAACATCATTGATGATGGTTTGCCCATCAACAAAGGACCAGAGATAAGCGTCAAAAGAGCCGTAAGTTTTCTGGACTTGCAAAAATGCTTGGGCGTTGGCACGCGTCGCAAAAATCTTGGCTCGATTTCGAATGATGGCTGGATTCTCTAACAAGGCTTCCAACTCCGCATCTGTCATCTGAGCAATTTTCTGGGCATCATAAAAATGAAAGACTTCTCTGAAAGCTTGGCGCTTGTTTAGCACCGTTTCCCAAGATAGACCCGACTGGTAGGTTTCCATACACAATAACTCAAACAATGCTTGGTCATCATGGAGGGGTTGCCCCCACTCCTCATCATGATAGGCTACATATAAGGGATTATTCATTTTAACCCAACCACAGCGTTTCGGCATCTTATTCTCCTATTTGACCAACATCTTGAGGGCAGACTTGATATAGTTCTCTGCTGTATCTGTCGTTCCTTCAAAGAATTTCTTGATTTTCTTAAGTTCAGTCGCCTTGTAGCCCAGTGCCAGCATGGCCTCCATAGCTTCTTCCAGTTCTTGGTTCTCATTACTCGCTTGCACAGCGACTTTGGCAGGAAGGTCATCACTAGCCACGACTATCTTGCCTTCCAAGTCCAGAACCATTTGCTGGGCTGTTTTCTTACCAATTTTAGGGAACTTGGTCAAGTAGGTGATGTTCTTAGTCTCGATGGCTTGAACCAGGCCAGCATTGTCATCGGCAGCAATGATTGCAAGAGCTGAAACAGGACCAATCCCTGAGACCGAAATCAGACTGAGAAAGAGTTTTTTCTCATCTTCTGAGCGAAAACCATAAAGCAGATGGGCATCCTCACGGACAACTTGGTGCACATAAATCTGAGTTTCTTGGTTAACCTGACCTGAGTAAGCATAAGGATTGGCTACATGCAAGATATAGCCGATACCATTTGCCTCAAGGACAATATATTTAGCAGTGATTTTGGTAATGATTCCTTTTAGATATTCGTACATATTTTTTTCTCCATTATTTTGCCTATCTAGTATACCATATTTCCCCAAGACAGACTGCAACAAAAGGTGCAACCTCTGGTTGACAAATAGTACAAGAGATTGTATGCTCATTATAAGTAAAAATTGTTAGGATAGAAGTAGAAAAAGGAGGATAGAATAATGAAACTCGCAGAAAAACTATTTGAGCTCAGAAAGGAAAAAGGTTGGTCCCAAGAAAAACTAGCAGAACAAATCAATGTTTCTCGGCAAAGTATCTCCAAATGGGAGTCTGGACAAGTACTTCCTGAAATCGAAAAAATCATTGAATTAAGCAAGATTTTTCAAGTAACAACTGACTATCTCTTACTGGATGAAAACTTTGAAAAAGGTTCCACGGCAGTGATTTTGGAGGAAGATAAGGACAAATACTATAAAGAAGTTAAATCCTTTGGTCTCTGGCAGGTGATTTATATTTTCGTATTGGCTCTAGCTATCTATCTCTTTTTAGCTGCTTCTAGCTTTCCAGCAAAATTCACTGCGCTGGTCTGGTTAAGCTTTTTCCTCTTAATCGCGTCCGCAATGGCTATTAACAAGGCGCTAAAGATTAAGCAAAAGTATCTGGACAAGGTTATAGGCCTTGATGATTTTAAGAAAGAAGGTGCTAAAGATGAAACTAAAAACTGACAATCCCATACCTATCAAAACTCGTCTGAAAGAGCTGATTGGAGACTGGCTCTTTATCTCGGGCTACCTCATTTCTTTATTTTTACTAGCTATGGGCTTTTACAATCTAGTTCTAGGAGGCGTTCCCGTATTCACTGAAGCCCAGAGCCAACTTCTGGCTTTTTCTAGCTCGGTTCTGCCCCTAACTATCATCTTTGCTTGGCTCGACTATAGAAAAGGAAGTTTTGGCAAGCGTTGGGCAGGTTTACAGCTGATTTACAAGCATAGGAGCCTTTCCCACAGCCTTTTGCGCTCTGCTATCAAGTTTTTCCCTTGGCAGTTGGGACATATGGGAGCTATTCGTAGTGCTTATCAAGCAGATGCTCTGTCAATTTTCTTGTCAACCTCAGCAGGGATTCTCTTCTTGATTTTTCTGCTGATGGGACTCCTTCGCAAGGACAAACGTCATCCAGCTGATTTGCTTGCTGGAACACAAGTTCAGCTCAAAAATTCAAAACAGCTCTAGTTTTATAACTAGGGCTGTTTGATTTTCTATAAGGTTTAGTATTTCCCCAACTCACGAAGACTGGTATGATTTTCCTGAATGCGTCGGAACATTTTTTCCATATCCGACTTGGTGAAATGTACCAAAACAGGACGTCCGTGGGGACAGTTGTAAGGGTTGTCACATTGAGAGAGCTGATAGAGGAGTTGTCTGGCTGAGTGATCATCGATGCGATGGTTGGCCTTGATAGACCGCTTGCAGGACATCATAATAGCCAGCTCTGCTCGGTATTTCTTGATAGAAACTTCCTTGGTCAAGAGCAGCATATCACACATTTCATAGATGCCTGATTCGATTTCCTCTTCTGCCATCCAAATAGGATGTTCACGCAGGATAAATTGATTTTCTCCGTACTCAGCAAGAAAGACACCCACTTCCTCTAAGAGAGGCATTCTTTCTCTGAGACGAAGGGCGTCATCCGCAGGAAATTCAAATATGTAAGGTACTAGGAGTTGTTGCTGGCTCTGGTCAACATTCCCAATACCTTCTCGATATTCCTCATACTTGACCCGTTCCTGAGCGGCGTGCTGGTCTATGATGTAGAGCCCATCTCGACCTTGGGCAAAGAGATAGGTCCCGTGCATTTGCCCGAAAAACTCCAACTCTGGGAAGCTGGATGCTTCTTCTCTCTCCAACCTATCATAGGCTTTATCGAGACTAGCTAGATCTAACTCTGGGTGGTCTAGTTGGTCGTAGTTAGCAGGCTTTCTCTCTGCAAAATGCAGTTTTGCTGGCTTGGTCAACTGGTCCAAGGTTTCCTGGGCAAACAGGGTTAAATCCTGCCCTTCCTCAGTTAATTCAACCTGATGATCAGCCACCTCAGCTTGACTGGGTTTTGAGAGTTCTGTTTTTTCATAGTAGAGCGTATTTTCTTTGAGTGGGAGAATGGTCTGCTCTACCTTTTGACGATTGCGTACGGTCGACTTGGCAAGATTTTCTAAAGCATCAGGTATCAAGGCTTGTTCCTTGAGACTATTTGAAATGGCCTCTGAAAGCAACGCCATTAGCTCTCTTTCCTTGGAAATTCGTACTTCTTGCTTGGTCGGATGCACATTGACATCCGCTAGATAAGGGTCGATATGGATGTGAATGACAGCCAGCGGAAAGCGGCCCACCATAAGTTTACTGCCATAGCCATCAAGAATAGCACGATTAAGCAAGAAGTTCTTGATATAACGGCCATTGATGAAGAGGCTGATATAGTTGCGATTAGCTCGAGTCAACTCAGGCAAGGACACAAAACCTGTAATTTCAAAGTCTAAATCCGAATTCTCAATGGCTATCATCTTCTTGGCACTAGCCAAACCGTAAATTCCAGCAATAGCTTGGCGCAGTTGACCCGTACCAGCTGTTCGTGTCATTTCCTTACCATCACTGATTAAACTAAAAGAAATCTCTGGATGAGCAAGGCCCAGACGGTTGACAATATCGATGATATGAGACAACTCCGCTTGCTGGCTCTTCATATACTTGAGACGTGCAGGCGTGTTGAAAAAGAGGTCCTCCACACAAACCTTGGTCCCCACAGGACTTGTCGCAGGAGTGATTGCTTCGACTTCTCCCCCACGAGCGACGAGCTTGGTCCCATGACTCGCACCATCCACCGCTGTCAACAGAGTCAAGACACTGACAGAAGCGATAGAGGGCAGGGCTTCACCTCGAAAGCCGAGCGTCCGAATCCGAAAGAGGTCCGCTTGATTTTTTATCTTACTGGTCGCATGGCGACGCAGGGCCAATTCCACCTCATCGTGGGCAATTCCATGACCATTATCTGTGATTTGAATTTTCTTGAGACCGGCTTCCTCGATCTCAATGATAATCTGACTAGAACCCGCGTCAATGGCATTTTCTACCAACTCTTTGACCACACTAGCAGGACGCTCGATAACTTCTCCTGCCGCGATTTGATTGGCCAAGACTTCTGGCAATTCAATAATATGAGACATCTTTCAGCCCCTTTCTGTATCTATTTTCCTAGAAATTGATTAGTGCTATTATACCATATTTCAGATACTATCAGAAAAAGCAAATACCACATAGACTCCAAATCTCTCCACATAGACAAAAGCTCTTGCCATGGGCCGTAAAATAGTGTTTAATAAAGGTGTACAAGAAGTGATCACAACTTTGTATAACTGAAAAGGAGGGAAATTTATGAAAGTAGAACTACAGATAAAGGAGACTTACGAGGAGGAAAAGCTGATTGTCCAAACTCCTCAGCCGACCGAAAAAGTCCAGAAAGTCATCGAGTTCGCAGAAAATCTTGACCAAAAAGAAACAATCAAAGGAAAGATTGAGGATCAGGTCTATCTAGTTAAGATTGGTAAGATACAACGCTTCTATATCGAGAATCGCAAGGTTCTAGCAGAAACAGCATCTCAGACCTATGCCATTGATTTGCGTCTCTATCAAGTTCTTGACATTCTGCCGACCACTTTTATCCAAATTTCCCAATCAGAAATCGTTAATATCGACTCGATCTCTCATCTCAAACTAACCCCCAACGGTCTGGTTGAAATTTTCTTAAAAAATGAAAGCTTCACCTACTCTTCACGCCGTTACCTAAAAACCATCAAGGAGAAATTAGAACTATGAAAAAACAAATCTTTCACGATGCAGCCGCTGGTGTACTCATCGGCCTCATTCTCTCTATCCTCTTTTCACTCATTTATGCACCAAATACCTATGCCCCACTGAGCCCCGAGTCTCTCATCGGCCAAGTGATGGTTCAACATCAGGTTCACGGCGCTCTGGTCTTGCTCTACTGCATGATCATCTGGTCAGCTATCGGCGTTCTCTTTAGCTTTGGCAGTCGCTTATTCAGCCGTGACTGGAGTTTGCTCCGTGCCACACTTTCCCATTTCTTCCTCATGCTGGCTGGCTTTGTTCCACTAGCAACTCTGGCTGGTTGGTTCCCCTTCCACTGGACCTTCTATCTCCAGCTCATTCCAGAGTTTGCGATTGTCTACCTTATCATCTGGACTATTCTCTATAAAAGAGAAGCTAAAAAAGTAGACCACATCAATCAACTCTTGGCCCATAAAAAGTAATATAGAAATCCCACTCACAAAGGCGCGAGTGGGATTCTTTTTATAATTTTTGTTTGAACTCAACTAAGACATTCATAGCCTGCATAGGTGTCATATTGTACACATCCAGTTTAGCTAATTCTGCTAGGATAGGATGTTCTTCAGGCGCATCAAAGAGTGACATCTGTTCTTTGACAGCACTTGTTTCTCTCATCGGAGCAGGACTTTCCGTCCCTTGACTCTCCAGTTGAGTCAATATCTTATCCGCCCTTGCTAAAAGTTCTGCTGGTAAACCAGCAATCTTAGCAACATGGATACCGTAGGATTTGTCAGCTGGTCCTGGTTCGATCTTGTGAAGGAAGGTGACCTGCCCATCCTGCTCCAAGGTTGCCACATGAACATTGACCAAGTGTTCCAAGCTAGACTCCAGACTGGTCAACTCATGGTAGTGGGTCGCAAAGAGGGTTTTGGCTCCGATATGTTCATGAATGTATTCGATGATGGACTGGGCAAGAGCCATCCCATCATAAGTCGCAGTTCCTCGACCTAACTCATCAAAGAGAATCAAGGAATCCTTGGTCGCATGAGAAATGGCATTGTTGGCCTCCATCATCTCCACCATGAAGGTTGATTGACCTGAAACCAAGTCATCTGCTGCTCCAATGCGGGTAAAGATAGCATCGAAAATAGGCAAATGGGTGCTCTCAGCCGGCACATAAGAACCCAGCTGGGCCATAACCGCTGTTATGGCTAGCTGACGCATGTAGGTAGACTTCCCACTCATGTTTGGCCCTGTGATTAGCTGAATACTGGTATCTTCTGTCATCTGAATGGTATTAGGAATATAGGTCTGAGCTCCCATGACCTTTTCAACGACAGCATGGCGTCCCTTTTGGATATCGATTTGTGAATCATCCCCAAACTCAGGTCGGATCAAATGCTGGGTTTCAGCCACAACTGCGAGACTTTGCAAGACATCAACCGTTGCAATTCCTTGAGCTAGAGTCTGCAAACGCTGGATGTACTTGCTGACTTCCTCACGGATGCGCATAAAGATTTCATACTCTAGGTTGGCTGACTTCTCACGCGCCTCCAACATATCCCCCTCGATACGGGCTAATTCCTCGGTACCGAAGCGTTCCGAGTTTTTCAGCGTCGCCTTGCGGAAAAAGTGGGTTGGCACATTCCCCAGTTGCGAATTGGTCACATGGAAATAGTAGCCATCTTTTTTATTGTAGTCAATCTTGAGCGTGCTGATGCCAGAATTTTCTCTCTCCTTAGCCTCAATCTCAGCAATCCAGCTAGTCCCTTCTCTGAGTACTCGGCGGTATTTATCCAAAGTCTCATCAAATCCGGTCCGAATAATGCCACCCTCCGTAATCACATGAGGAGCTTCAGGAGCAATCGCTGCGCTAATCAAGCTCTCCAACTCAGGGATTCCATCCAACTGTTCGATGAGATAGACCAGAGCAGGATGCTCCATCCCTTCTAAAATCGCACGAATACGTGGCACACTAGACAATGTAGTAGCTAACTGCAAGAGATCCTTGGGATTGGTCTTGCCAAAAGAAACCCGACTAGCCAAGCGTTCGATATCATAAACACCTTTGAGACTGTCCGTTAAATCACTACGCTCAAAGAAGTGGTCAAGAAAGACCTGCACCACCTCTTGACGCTGGACGATTCGCTCCTTATCAATCAAGGGACGATGAATCCAAGAACGTAAGAGCCGCATACCCATAGCCGTTTTGGTTTCATCCAAAAGCCAGAAAAGACTGCCTTGCTTCTTGCCTGAACGGGCATTCTCAACCAAATCCAAACTAGCCTTAGTAGCATAATCCATCTGCAAGAAATCTTTGATTTCATAGCGGATAACAGGTTTGAGGTGGTTCAATTCCCGCATCTGGGTCCGGTGAACATACTGGAGGAGCTTACTAGCTGCCGCTTGCTCCACAGCTGCCAGTCGTGAATCCAGTAAATGAAGGTCCTCAAAGGCTTCTTTTTCATAAGAAAGTACCAAATTCATCTGACGGCTGAGGATTTGCTCTTCTTCGTCTGACAAGTCATAACCCAGTACCACTTCTCGGGCTTTGAGGTTACGGATTTCTCCACAAACGAGAGTAAAATCCAATAAACCAGTCACATAAAAATCACCTGTCACTAGATCCATATAAGCCAGACCAAATTGATTGCCATCACGATCTAAGGCAACCAAGAAATTATTCTGACTATCGGGCTTACTACTATCGACTACTGTACCAGGTGTGATGACCTGCACCACCTCTCGCTTGACAACCCCCACTGCTTGTTTGGGATCTTCCATCTGTTCAGCTATAGCAACTTTATAGCCCTGCTCAATCAGAACATCGATATACTGTTGGGCAGAATGATAGGGGACGCCCGCCATGGGTATCGGATTTTCTGCATTTTTATTCCGACTCGTTAAGGAAATTTCTAAAATTTGTGCTGCATTGATTGCATCTTCATAGAACAACTCGTAAAAATCACCCATCCGAAAAAGCAAAAAAGCATCTGGGTATTGTTTCTTAATATCCACATACTGTTGCATGCCGGGTGATAACTTTTCTGTTGCCATTTTCCGTCTCTCCTTGCTAAAAATAAGTCTTGAGAGCACCTCCCAAGACCTTATTTATCTTTCATCAAATCTAGCAAACGATCTTCCATCAGCTTGGCAACGTGCTGGTCTCGACAAATAACCAATAAGGTATTAGCACCAGCAACCGTTCCTAAAATCCATTCATCCTTGTTTGCATCTACAATGTTTGCTAAGACTGCAGCTTCCCCAAGTTTGGTATGCAGTACCAAGGTAAACTCTGCTCTTGCAACTCCTTCTAAATGATGAGACAAAAACTCAACTAAATCAATCTTATCTGTCTCATTTGCTAGTACATAATACACCATATCATTTTTCTTGATCTTGGTCAAGCCGATTTCACGCAAATCACGTGACAAAGTCGTTTGCGTCACATAGACATTCTGAGCTTCTAGACGATCTTGAATCTCTTTTTGTGTCCCAAGTTTTTCTTCAGCGATCATCTTTTTAATCAACTGATGCCGTTCTCTTTTTCTCATATTATCCTCTTAAGCGAATATTTATAACAAATTTTACATTTATTTTATAACTATATTATACCAAAAAAAATAGATAATTCAAAAAAATTCTTTTCTTTCTCAAAAAATGTAGTAAATTGTGTTAAAATAGTAAAAAAGCCCAAAAGGAGCCCTTATGAATACAAAAGAATTGATTGCTAACGAGTTGGCTAGCGTCGTTGATAGCCTGGACCAAGAGGCTATTTTAAATTTACTGGAAACACCTAAAAACTCAGAAATGGGAGACATCGCCTTCCCTGCCTTTTCTCTTGCAAAGGTCGAGCGTAGAGCTCCGCAAATGATTGCAGCAGATATTGCTGAAAAAATCAATAGTCAAGCCTTTGAAAAGGTTGTTGCTACAGGACCTTACGTCAACTTTTTCCTTGATAAATCTGCTATTTCGGCTCAAGTATTACAGGATGTTATCACTGAAAAAGAGCACTATGCTGACCAAACCATTGGCAAGCAAGAAAATATCGTTATCGATATGTCTAGTCCCAATATCGCTAAACCATTCTCTATTGGGCACTTGCGTTCAACGGTTATCGGGGATAGCTTGTCACATATTTTCCAAAAGATCGGCTATCAAACGGTCAAGGTCAACCACCTAGGAGACTGGGGCAAACAGTTTGGAATGTTGATTGTTGCCTACAAGAAATGGGGAAATGAGGAAGCCGTTAAAGCGCATCCAATCGATGAACTTCTTAAACTCTACGTTCGCATCAATGCTGAAGCTGAAAAAGACCCTAGCTTGGATGAAGAAGCACGCGAATGGTTCCGCAAACTGGAAAATGGAGATGAGGAAGCCCTCGCTCTCTGGCAATGGTTCCGTGATGAAAGTTTAGTGGAATTCAACCGTCTTTACAATGAATTGCAAGTCGAATTTGACAGCTACAACGGGGAAGCCTTTTACAATGATAAGATGGATGCTGTTGTAGACATTCTCGCTGAAAAAGGACTTCTTGTTGAGTCAGAAGGGGCTCAAGTTGTCAATCTTGAGAAATATGGAATTGAACATCCAGCCCTTATCAAGAAATCTGATGGTGCAACTCTCTATATCACACGTGACTTGGCTGCAGCCCTCTACCGTAAAAAGGAATACCAATTTGCAAAATCCATCTATGTTGTTGGTCAAGAGCAATCTGCCCACTTCAAACAACTCAAGGCAGTACTACAAGAGATGGGCTACGATTGGAGCCAAGACATTGTCCATGTTCCGTTTGGATTGGTAACAAAAGAAGGGAAAAAACTCTCTACTCGTAAAGGAAATGTCATCTTGCTAGAACCGACTATCGCTGAGGCTGTTAGTCGTGCCAAGGCCCAAATCGAAGCGAAAAATCCTGAGTTAGAAAATAAAGACCAGGTTGCCCACGCTGTTGGAGTTGGAGCTATCAAGTTCTATGATCTTAAGACCGACCGTACAAATGGATATGACTTCGACCTTGAGGCTATGGTATCCTTTGAAGGGGAAACTGGACCTTACGTTCAATACGCCTACGCTCGTATCCAATCTATCTTGCGCAAAGCCGATTTCAAACCAGATACAGCTGGCAACTACAGCCTGAATGATGCTGAAAGCTGGGAAATCATTAAACTACTCCAAGACTTCCCACGTATTATCAATCGTGCAGCAGATAACTTTGAACCTTCTATCATTGCGAAATTTGCGATTAGTCTGGCTCAAGCTTTCAACAAGTACTATGCACATACACGTATCCTAGATGAAAGTCCTGAGCGCGACAGTCGTCTGGCCCTCAGCTACGCAACCGCAGTCGTCCTCAAAGAAGCTCTTCGTTTGCTCGGAGTAGAAGCGCCGGAGAAGATGTAAATCGTTACAAGAGACTGGAACTAAAGCTCCTAGTCTCTTGACGGCAATCGCTATATGGCGAATTGCCTAAACGCTTCACTAATTCACCTAACCAAATAATATCGATTTGGTTAGGCTCATGTCGTAATCTTTTAATCACTTTATTGTAAAGCAGTCTAATACTCAATGAAAATCAAAGAGCAAACTAGGAAGCTAGCCGCAGGCTGTACTTGAGTACGGTAAGGCGACGCTGACGTGGTTTGAATTTGATTTTCGAAGAGTATAAGTAACTAACGCCAAATCCTATCAAGGATTTGGTTAGGCGCTTCACTAACTTGTCAAACCAAATAACATCGATTTAATTTGATTTAGGTTCTAATCTTTTAAATTACTTGAAAGCAATCTGAAAGATTGAGGCAAGATAACATTTATATTTTGTTCGGCGTTGCAGCTATTCAATAAAACAATTTATTCACTTTTACTATTTCTTTATCATACTGGGAGATACCTTATGAGTCAATATGCTTATATCCTCGTTATAATTAGCTTGGTTTTCCTTTTTCTGCTCAATAAGTACGAGAAGGAAAGACTTCAAAGACTCTACCAAGAGCAACTCTTGAAGGACGAGACATTTAGGTCTGACATCAAAGAGAAAATTCACACGACTGAAAATATCAATGATGTCATTGCACATATCAATAAAACTTACCATCTGGGAATGTTGCTCTCAAAAGACGTCACAGATCAATTGAAATAATCAAAATCCGAGAAGCTTTCTTCTCGGATTTTTTAGGCTTACCATATTCTCCTTGGAGAAATTTCATTAATGCATGTAAAGTTTTCTGTAATTTTCTATATTTTTTCAAAATATTCTTGCATTTCCTTTAAGTTTTTTGTAGAATAGTAGCTATCTATTCAGATTATTCTGAAAATTCAAAAATAGGAGTGTTTATTATGTCACAAGTTACGTTATCAAACCAGTCAACCTGGGCAAGCAAACTAAAGGCAATGGGGCCAGGAATCCTAATGGCTTCTGCTGCCGTTGGAGGTTCTCACATTGTATCCTCTACTCAAGCTGGTGGTTCTTATGGTTGGTCACTACTCCTCTTGGTTATCTTGGCCAATGTTTTTAAATATCCATTTTTCCGTTTTGGTGCTGAATACACGGCTGATACGGGAAAGACTTTGGTCGAAGGTTATGCCGAAAAAGGGAAACTCTATCTCTGGATTTTCTTTATCCTCAATGTCTTTTCAGCTATGGTCAACACAGCTGGTGTTGCCATTCTGTGCTCAGCTATCATCGCTAGCGCTTTTCCAATGATTGGTCTTAGCATCACTCAATGGTCCCTTATCCTTGTTGCAGTCATTTGGGCTATGTTACTCTTTGGTGGCTACAAACTATTGGATGGTATGGCAAAATGGATCATGTCTGCTTTGACCATTGCAACTGTTCTTGCAGTTATCATTGCAACAATTAAACATCCAGAATACAGCTCTGATTTTGTCGAAAAGACACCTTGGCAAATGGCGGCACTCCCTTTTATCGTTTCCCTCTTAGGATGGATGCCTGCCCCTATTGAAATTTCAGCCATCAATTCACTCTGGTCTGCTGAAAAGAAAAAGACCGTCAACTTTAATACAGCGGACGCTCTTTTCGACTTTAATGTTGGTTACATTGGAACTGCTATCCTGGCTGTATTCTTCGTGGCACTCGGAGCACTGATTCAGTATCCTACAGGACAGGCAGTTGAAGCAGCTTCAGCCAAGTACATTTCTCAGTTTGTGGGTATGTATGCCTCTGTTCTTGGAGAATGGTCCCGTTATTTGATTACCTTTATCGCCTTTCTCTGTATCTTTGGAACAGTTATTACTGTTATCGATGGTTACTCTCGTGTCAATCAGGAATCGCTGCGACTCTTGATTCGTCAAAAAGAGGATTCTCGCAAATCTTTGAACATCTGGATGACCATTACCGCTATTATTGGTATCGTCATCATCAAATTCTTTGCTGGTCAAGTTTCCACCATGCTTCGCTTTGCCATGATCGGTTCTTTCCTAACAACACCATTCTTCGCTCTCTTGAACTATGTATTGGTGACACGTGAGAATAAAAATCTTCCTTCTTGGCTAAAACTCCTCGCTATCGCAGGATTGATTTTCCTCTTTGGCTTTGCTATTTTCTTTATCTATGCACTTGCCATCGGAAAAGCAGGATAGTTTATAAAATGGCACCCTTACGGGGTGCTTTTTGCATACACGAAAAGCAGTTGAAAATCTCAACTGCCCCTCAGAACTACTTTATTTTTCTGTCTCTAACTCATACAAGTCCGCGATAATCGCTGCGACTTTTTTAATATCTCCCAGCATACCACGCATTTCAAAGTCTGCTAGGACCGGGAAGCCAAAGCGCTGGCTATACTGCTTGGCTGTCAGGCAGTATTGATTGTTAAAATTGCGGTTACCGGAACCCACTACCCCAAAACACTTACTAGCATTGTCTCCATAGGCAATAAAGTCGCCCACTGGAGTCGTTAGAATCTCAACATCGCCGTTATCGACACCATTTCCACCTTCCAGATAGGTCGGCAAGAAAGCGACATAGGGATGTTCCATTTCAAAGAATTCTTGGCCTTCCTTGACCAAATCCTTGATATGGATTTTTTGAACCTCAATTCCCTCATACTGAGACAGGAGATAGTCCTTGAGTCGGGTTACAAAACTCTCTGTATTCCCACTCAGACTGATATACACTAAGGATATTTTTTTCATGTTGACCTCGATTTTTTGTTTACGATTTAAAAAGAACTACCAAGATTGTAACTTGATAGTTCTTTTTTGTCAATACTTAGGCAACTTCTTCTGCTTCGGTTTCTTCGGCCAAATCTTTTTGTTGGCGCCACATCTTGTAAAAGACTAAGGCTAAAAAGAGGACATTAATGATGATGAACAAAATATTCGTCCCTTGTGCTAGTGCTCCCATTCCTAGGCCGAGGGTAGAATCTTTGATTAATTGAACCGCATCTTGAACGTTCATATAGCTATAAACCAAACCAACAATCGCTAGTAGAACATAGCCGATATAAGCATAGTTTGCGAATTGCACATTTTTACGTAGGAGAAATACAAAAGCTACTACAACTAGAATTGCAGATAAGACAATCAACAACGTATTAAAAATAGAGTGCGATGACGCTGTTACTTGGTAAGTATAGTTGACTGTGTCTTCTAATTGCTGGGCAGTAAGCGTCCCGCTATTCGCCAAGCTCGCACGAAGCACATCTTTACTTGGCAATGGACTCAAGATTCCAAATAATGACATAGATGAAATGAGGGCTGATAGGACTAACAAGACCCAAAGATAAATAGGATTCTTTTTCATGTTTTCCTCCATAAGATATTTTGAACATTATAGCATTTTTTGTACAGGAATACAACTTTTACAAGCTGGTTTCAACTTGTTTCCGATAAGCTTTCGGTGATTTTCCGCACAATTTACGGAAAACCTTATAGAAATATCCAACATTACTATAGCCAACTGCATAACAAATATCTTCGATGCTATCACTGGTCGACAGTAAGAGTTGCTGCGCTGCCTTAATTCGCTGTTTATTGAGCAATTCCGCAAAGGTTGAGTTGGTTTCCCTCTTGATCAGCTGACCGAGATAGACAGGATTGATAAAGAGATCCTTGCTAATATCCTTAAGTGAGAGCTCTTTCTGGTAATCACGCCCAATCACTTCCAGAACACTCACCACATTTTCATTCATGCGATACTGGCCAAAGAACTTGGTCAAGGTTTCTTTGATATAGGCAACCAATTCTTCAAAGGTGTTAATGGCATGGATAGCTTTGACTATCTCGGTCATATCATCTGCTTTTAGGTGTTCAAACAAATGAAAGACATCCATGACAAACTGGGTGAAGAGCTGCTTCGTGATAGCCACGCGCGGGGTATTCTTCAAAACAACCTTCTCTAGCAGGGTTAATTCTTCGATGATTTGATTGATATTCCCTTGGATAATCACCCGATAAATCGGCTCGTAATAAGCAAACAAACTCTCGGATTTTTCTAGATTGACTGAACCGTAGAAAAGGGCTTTTTCAGCGTTGATCTTCCAATTCTCAAAGGACTGCTGGTAGGGTGCTTCAAATGGTGTCACGACGATGCCATCAAGCGGTTGATCAGAGATGAAAATCTGCCAGTCTTGCCCCAAAACATAGTAAGGAATGGTAAAAGACCCCTGCTTTTCCTTTGAAAGTCCTATCCACCAGCTGTCTTTACCTGACAGGTAATTCGTAAATCCTGTCTCATCCAATTCTTGACTGAGGGTCTGACTTTGTTCCACCTTTTCCTGAAGCTGCTGCGCAATTTTTTCTAATAAATTGCCCAACTCCACCTTGTCTACTGGCTTGACCAGATAATCCACGACACTAAGGTTCATGGCTTTTTTAACGTACTCAAACTCCTGATAACCAGACAGCAAGATATAATAGGTATCTGGAAGTAGCTCTTTCATTTCCCTAATCATCTCAAGTCCGGTCTTATCTGGCATGTTGACATCGGAAATGACCACATCTACTGGATTTTTCTTAATATAGTCCAAAGCATCATCTGCGTGATTAGCTGTTGCGACGACTTGCATATCCCATTTTTCAAAGGGGATTAATCGCTTGAGCCCCTCTGTCACCATGTACTCATCGTCTACTAATAAAACTTTATACATTTCTACCCTTTCTATTCATCCTGGATGATGATATGGTAACGAACACCTTCTTGCTCAGCTGACTCTACACTGATTTGGTAGCGATCCCCAAAGTAGAGAACAAAGCGTTCGTGTACATTTACTATTCCAATTGATTGCCGCTCCCCACTATAGCTTGCCTCGTGTTCAAAACTTCTCTGAGCTAATTTTTCTTGCAAGCTAGCTAGTTTCTCAGCGGACATTCCCCGACCATTGTCTTCCACTAGGATTTCAACGAAGCCTTGGCCCTTCAAGGCTTTAATACTGATGACATTATCCGTTCTGCGATGGTCAACACCATGGGCAAAGTAGTTTTCTACTAATGGTTGGAGTGTAAATTTTGGAATCCTCATTTCTTCCAATTCTGGTGCAATCTTGAAACCATAGGCAATGGATTTAGGATAACGTACCATACAGAGATAGCTATATTTTCGGCAAAATTCCAACTCCTGCTTCAAGGTCGTTTCCCGCTCGTCGGAGATATTGTTGCGTAACAAGCTACTAAATTCATAGATAATATCTGCCAGTTCATCCTGACTTTGCATGACGGCATACATCCGTAAAAACTCTAGAGTATTGTACATAAAGTGAGGATTGATTTGAGCTTGCAGGGCTCGCATATTGGCATCTTTTTGGCTGAGCTCTAGCTGATAGATATCATGGATATTTTTTTCCAGGCGATCCAACATATCATTGGTTGTTTCTGCAATGAGAAGCAACTCTTGGTCTTTTTCAGAGGTATCAATTCGAAGGCCTTCTTCTCCTTGAGCAATCACCTCGATCGAATCTACTAGGTCTACGACCTGCTTTTGGTAATTTGAAAAAGTCTGTCTAAGGGTCACGTACAAAATGATGATAAAGAGAATACTTAGCCCAACAATGACAGCTGAACTCGTCAAAGTTCCTGTAAGCACAAAATTTTTAGGAACAGCAACTCGAACCTGATAACCGTGAGAGGTGACACCCACAAACCAGTTCTCTCGCTCGGCTGAGACCTTCTCCCCAATATGGAACATCTCAGTCTCAAAAGGCGAAGTTACTGTTACAGCCATTGGGATATGACCCCGAGTATTGTCAATAGCGCCATGTAAAACATCTGGGGATAGGGAGATATAAATCACTCCTAAATCCTTGTCAGACACAGGATCGGAAACAGGAATGGCAAAACTATTGGCTGCCGGCTTAAAATCCTCCGCAGGAATTTTCTCTCCACTGCGTTTTTCTCTAGTCGAAACATAGACTTCCTTGTAGTCCTGAAGAACAATAGCCACTCCAGTCACAAAATCATTCCGAACATAGAGGTCATCAATATTTTCATACAGGGAAACCGAGATATAAGGCGAAGTTTTACGCTCTAATTGCCAATAGAAATAGTCTGGTGTGCTGAGACTGAAATACTTGTAAATCCCTTCGATGCGGGCCTGATTTTCAACCAAAGACTGAGCAAGTTGGGTTGACTCTCTGTGATAATATTCCACTTCACTCACTGTCCGAGTGGTCACACGTTCTGCAACCCTTTGGGCCTCTTTCTCACGTGAATCCCAGTCAGCATACGATAGCATAATCGCAAAACTGGCAATGACCACGATCATAACCAAACTATAAATCCGTAAAAGAGAGTGAAGCCAAAACTGCTTCATTCTATTTTGTCGCCAATTTTTCATGGATACTTTCATAAATAGGTTCCAACATATCACTGATAAAGAAATGCCACATTCCAATTCCTACAAAAAAGAGCAAGGCAGGCATATAATAACCAACTCCTACAAGGAGTGCAGATCCGAGTAAAACCTTGGCAATCGCAGGTAGGCTCATAAAAATCCCGATAAGGGATAGTTTCAAGGTATTTTGGTAGGATAAATCAAAGTACACCTGCAGTTTCAAGGAAACAGTATAGGCTAGAAAGACAAGAGCGACTACAAGGACATTGAGAAAGGTCGCCAAGAGGTGGAAAATCGTCTGGTGGGGCAATTGAACTAGAAGGTATAAACCATAAACTAGGACAAGATCCACAAACACAAAACTATAGAAAGCCAGATTGCTCTTGACAAAGTTACTCTTATATAGTTCCCAAGCTTCTTTCAAATGGTAGGCTCGATAAGTATACCCATGCTCCGCATACAAACTCATCAGGGTAGCACTAGCTGGGGCCAAACCAAAGATCACTCCTCCTGCTAGTGTTAATAGCCAGAAATAAGCCGTCGCCATCATTCCCAAAAAGATACGATTAAAGACGAATTCTAGAAATTTTCCCATGCTACTCTCCTTAAACTAACGATGTAACTATTATATCATATTTCAAACGTTTTCAAAAATATAGAACTCCCATTTACAATCCTCAAAAAGCGTGATACAATTGATTTTGTTAGTTTATATCAAGGAGAAACTCATGAAGAAAAATATCTTAACCACCCTCTTAGCTGTCGTCCTTTATTTCCTCTGTCTAGGGATTGGAGTAGTACTTGGTCACTTGGTTGACTCAACGGGCAATATGTTCTATGCTCCGGCTTTTTCAGCCCTTGTTGGGGGTAGCGTCTACATGTTTCTTCTGGTAAAAGTTCCTCGTTTTGGTGCCATTACCACTCTCGGGCTCTTTATGGCTCTCTTTTTCCTAGCTAGCAAACACGGCGCTGGAGCCTTTCTACCAGCTATCGCCTGCGGTCTTGCAGCAGATGCCATTGCTCGTCTCGGAAACTACAGAGATCGAATCAAAAACACCCTCTCCTTCCTCGTCTTTGCTTTTAGCACAAGTGGCCCTATCTTCCTCATGTGGATCCGTCCCAAAGCTTACTTGGCCACCTTACTTGCGCGTGGGAAATCCCAAGAATACATCGACCGTATCATGGTCGCTCCAGAGTTGGACAAAATCCTTCTCTTTGTTTCGAGCATCCTTCTAGGTGCCTTGATTGGGGCTGTGGTTGGGCAATTTCTAAGTCAAAAAATAGCTGATAAACTATAATGTAAAAGCCCTGAAGACTAGCTATGCCTAGTCCCAGGGCCTTTTTGTATACAGTCTTAAAATTCACTATAGATAAATTCTTGAATATTCGAAAAATCGGTCACAAAACAGTAAATTACGATGCTCAAGATAACCGTATAAAAAAATAGTGTCCACAAGATTAAACGATGTGTGTTAGTTAGCTTGGTTTGCAAATTTGTAAAGTTCTTTTTCAACTTCCATCCATCCTTTCACTCCAACGTGCATCACGTCAAATAAAAAGTAATCATCATACTCTCTGTTTCCATAGTTTAATACGGTTGCACCATGACTTTTTGCGACATCTTCTATTTTTTTATAAGTTTTTTCTCGCATCTCTCTTGAGACACCAGTGTAGTCATTCCATTTCCCGTTTACTGGGAAAATAATAACCTCAACTTCAATGCCCAATTCTTTGGCAACTGTCAAGAAGAGTTCCATATCTGAATACTCTGGTGACTCCAGGTAGCTCAAATCTTTATTAGAATCTTTCAGTGATGCATAGCGATCTTTTAAGTAAGTATTGTAGTAGTTATTATCAACAGCATAGTCATTATTGTCTGTTTTCTTTTTGACCTCTTCCACAAACTGATCCGTCATCTTTTCCCAATCATAGTCTGGGGTTTTGTCTCCTGATGAGGGATAATCTGATTTCTCATGATTTTCATAAAATTTTCGTTTGAGCTTAAAGGAATACATCGCGTTATCTAACTCTAATAGTTTTTTATCAACAATGGTTCCTTTTCCATCTATGAAATAACTTTTATATTTTTTGTAGATGTCATTTTGTTGCTTGTTCCCCTTGGTAATCTCGATAATGCGATTGATCAGTTTTTCTTTCGTTTCCTTACTAATCTTGTCATTATCTAGCATGTGGAAAATATGTTCCTGAGAAGCCTTATTCAAAAAAGCATCTTGATGGGTCCCATCTTTTTCAAACCACTGAACCGACTCTACTATAGCCACTTTTCGCTTACTCATAGACCCTTCAATAGAGGCTAAAGTAGAGGCTTGAATGATATTTTGAGAATAACTGGTCCCATTCTGCATGATATTAAAATCGTTGTAGTTAAAAATTTTATTTGGATGATAGTCTTCATTTATCGTTGCAACCAACTCTGAAGAACCCATTAGAACCAGTGTATTGGGGGTGATATTGCTTGTTAGAATATCTCTACTTTTATACTTTTCATATGAAGTGCTGTAACGAATACTGTTATCCTCGACTTTATAATAATCATCAATCTTCTTGACATACGTCACATTTAAAAGGGCAAGCGTCGCAATTACGAGCACAAGCGATAGTAAAAATGCTTTTAATTTAATCATCTCGTTTTATCCTATCCCTTCGATCTGTCCGATTTCTTCTCAATCTCTTATCTCTTTAAAGTCGTCAGTAAGATTTTATAGGGTTCACCTGAAAAGATAAAGAAACCAATCATAACCAAATTCATGGTCACAAACCAACTTAGTAGCTTATACCAGTTTTTGTTTTTATTTTTCTTATAAAAATTGCTTTTCTTTTGATACACTTCAAATCCAGCCATCAAGACACCATGATAAAAACCATAGACAATGTAGCTAACACTAAGACCATGCCAAAAACCCATGACCAACATATTGACCATATAGGCATAGGTTGCATTGTGTAGTCTATTTTTAAACCATTTTTTCCTGATAACCTGCATCAATACTCTTGAAAATACAAAATCTCTCAACCAGGTCGACAAGGTGATATGCCATCTAGTCCAGAAATCTTTGATATCGACACTCAAGAAAGGTTTGTTAAAGTTCATCGGTGTCTGAATACCTAGAATATTACTACTTCCAACGGCCATTAGACTATAGCCTGCAAAGTCAAAGAACAGATACAAGGTATAGAGGTACATATACTTGATTGAGTAAACGACTATGTCCGTATTATTTAGAGCGAGTAGCATCTGGTAAACATAGGTTGATAAAACAATCTTGTAAAGGAGGCCTAGAACGATACGATACACACCGTCCCCTGCTAACTCTAGATACTCTTTTCGGGGCATGACCTCGTTTATCTCTTTTAAAAATCTCCTACTCCGATCAATTGGACCAGCACTAACTGTTGGGAAAAAGAGCAAAAACTGTAGATAATCTTTTGCACTGATTTTTTCTTTGATTAAGTCATCCGATATCTCTAGCATGATCTGAATGGTCTTAAAGGACATGTAAGAAATTCCAATAAAGGTCAACAAATGCAGAGAAGTCAGAGCAAAGACTTTATTGATCACCAAAGGAAGAATGGAAAGGAAAACCAGCGGTTTCAGCCGCTTTGCCTCTATCCGCTGCGCTAGAAAAACCAGAAAATACTGGTAAACGATAAAGGCGAGTAAATAGACCATCATCGCTCGGCTCTTACCATAGATAGCTCCTGCAAATAAGAGGGAGAGCGCCAAAATATAGTAGTCTTTACGTTTTTCAAAAAAGTTTACCACAAAACCAATCAGTAAAACTACAAATAAGAGAAGGAAAAAATCATTCCCCTCAAAATAATTCATACCAGCCAAACTCCTTTACATTATCATCCCTTCTACAGCAAAGTTTCTGACTTGCTAATTGGGGACCTTTGTTTATTATAGCATATTTCTAAAAAGAAGCTTTATCCTTCTTGCAGTTCGGTGAGAAAACAAAAAGGAATCCCTTTGAACTCCTTCCATTATTTATGACTTAGTTTCTTGGTCAAGAAATCTCCCAAGAACTGGATTGTAAAGATAATCAAAATGATAATAATGGTCGCCAAGATAGTCACATCGTGATTGTAGCGGTTAAATCCATAAGCGATGGCTACGTTACCGATACCACCAGCACCAACTGCTCCCGCCATAGCTGTTTCCCCAACAAGGGAAATCAAGGTCACAGTCGTCACACGAATCAAATCTGGAAGACCTTCTGATAGGTAAACACCCACGATGTCCCAGAAGGTCGCTCCGCTTGCTTGAGCAGCCTCAATGACACCGCCATCCAGCTCAGCCAAGACAACCTGCACCTGACGGGCAAAGAAGGCAAAGACTGCAAAAGAAAGTGGGACAAGGGCTGCATTTGGCCCGATACTAGTCTTGACGATCAAGTGAGAAAGTGGCGACATGATTGCCAAGAGGATGATAAATGGTACCGCACGGAAAATAGAGGTAATCTTGTCTAAAATCCAGAAGATAACCTTATTTTCCAAGACACCACCTGGCGCTGTCAAGACGAGGAAAAGACCTGCTACCAACCCCAAGAACCCTCCGATGATGAAAGAAAGAACTGTCATATAAAGAGTTAGGTAGATGGCTGTTCCCCAGCCTGCCTGACCAGCCCAGCCCATCTTGTAGACATTTGGTAAGTAAGTTTGAATCAACTCTGTCATTTTACTGTCCTCCCTTCAATACTTTTAACTGCACACCCGCTTGACGGATAGCCTCTTGAGCACCTGCTAGCGCTGCTTTTTCACCTGACAAGACCACCACCAATTCTCCAACGGGAGTGCCATCGAGAATTTCGATATTTCCATAAAGGATATTAGCCGTTACTTGGTAATGTTTGTACAATTCATTCAAAAGTGGCTCGTCTGTTGAAGCCCCTGCATACTTGAGCTGCACTAAAATACTGTTCTCAGATAAATGTTCTACGATTTCTTGCTTCTCAATCTTGACCATTGCTTCGTCAATACCTGTGGCAGTTGAGATAAAGTCCTGTGTCAAAGGTTGTTTAGGGTCTGAGAAGATTTCAAGAACACTTCCTTCTTCAATCAAACGGCCATCCTGCATGACTGCCACACGGTTGGCAATGTCTTTGACAATCTGCATCTCATGTGTAATCAAAACAACAGTCAAGCCTAATTTTTGGTTCAAATCTTGCAACAAGGCCAAAATCTGCTTGGTTGTCTTAGGGTCAAGGGCAGATGTTGACTCATCTGAAATCAAGATTTTTGGATCATTGGCCAAGGCACGCGCAATAGCCACACGCTGTTTTTGTCCTCCAGATAGTTGTGACGGGTAGTTTTCAGCACGATCCGCCAAGCCAACCAAGTCCAACAACTTAGCAACTTTGGCTTTCTTTTCTTCCTTACTGAGTCCAGAGTGTTTTAGGGCAAAGGCTACATTTTCCTCTGCTGTCTTTTGACTCATCAGGTTGAAATGCTGGAAAATCATCCCAATGTCTTGACGCTTACGACGCAACTGCTCTGCTGTCAAGGTCACCTTACCATCAAAAATCACATCGTCATCAATGGTAATTTTCCCTGCAGATGGCTTTTGCAAGAGGTTAATCACCCGTACAAGAGTGGATTTCCCCGCTCCAGAATATCCAACGATTCCGTAGATATCCCCTTCTTGGATGTGAATGGTCACATCTTTGACCGCTGTGATGGTTCTCTTCTTTTGGTGAAAAGTCACATCAATCTGATCTAACTTGATAATATCTCTACTCATAGCTTCTAATCAGCTCCTCTACTAATTCTATATGGGTGTAGTAATCGGCGATTCGCACGTTTTCATCTCCACCATGGTCTCGGCTATTGGCATTTCCTAGACCGAAGGCCACCATGGGTACCTCTAAGGCATCAAAGACCGTATGCATGGGCCCTGTCCCCGCTGTGGTCGGCAAGACTGAAACACCTTGTGGATAGAATTTCTTGGCCAACTCGATCACATTGAGAATAGCTGGCGCGCTCATATCGCTTCGATAGCTCATCTCTCCCAAGGTATAGTATAATTCTACCTTATCAAAGCCATTTTTGTCTAGCTGTTTCCGAATTTTTTCCAGAACATCATGCGGTTCTAGGCCAGGAACCAAACGAACCTCTAGCTTAGCACTGGCTTCTGCTGGCAAAATCGTTTTAACCCCTTGCCCTTGATAACCTGACTGAATTCCTTCGATATTGAGGGCTGGCTCAAAAAAGAACCGTTTTAGAAAGGCTACACGATCCTCTTGTAAGAGAGGCAATTCCAAACCATAAATGCGACTGATTTCCTCAGGATTGCGTTGGGCGTAGGTATCTACCAAGGCTAGTTCTCGTTCATTTGGCTCTTGAACATCCTCGTACAAGCCTTCTACCAAGATACGTCCATCAGCAGCTCGCAGGCTACTTAAGGCCTGGATAAGGTACCACGGCGCCGACTCCACAACACCACCATAACTCGAGTGGATATCCACATCCGCACTTTTTACCTTGGCATCAAAGGTTACAATTCCCTTGTTTCCGCCAGAGATTTCCAGCTGTTCCAAGGCGTTCTTTGTCCCTTGCTCCCAGACTAGCAAGTCCGCCCCACGAAGTTTGTCTGCGTGTTTCTCTAAATACTTATCTAGATCCATGGAAGCAGACTCCTCTGCCCCTTCCATGATAAAGCTGATATTAACAGGCAGGTCATCATGGTGCTGCATATACTTTCTCAAAGCACTCAAACGAGCTGTGATGTGGCCCTTGTCGTCGTCAACCCCACGCCCATACATAAATTCATTTCGTACAGAAAGGGTAAAGGGATCATCTGTCCACACCTGATCGCCATCCGCTGGCACGGTGTCATAGTGATTATAGAAGATCAAGGTCTTGGCATCCGGACGCGAACTCTTGAAATGCGCCATGACAAAGGGAGCAGTGTAGCTCTCATCAATCTCCACTTCAGCCCCTACACGCTTGAAAATCTCACCCAGATAGTTTGCGACTTCCTTGAGCCCGACCTGCTGGGCAAAGACTGATTTCTTGGAAATCAAGGTACGCAAAACTTCAAAATAATGTTGGGCCACATGATCCTTCTCAAATTTTTCAATCTGCTCTTGTTCGCTAGGAAAAACCATTTTCTCTCTCTTTCTACTACCTACTTGTGTCCTTGGAACGACCCCAAGTGCCTCTTTAAAATCAACTCTCTATACAAAAGTAAGAGGTGGAAACTCTCTCCCACCTCCCTGTGTCTTATTACCAAACTGGTTGGTCCAAACCGTCTGATGTTTCTTCGATAACTTTTTTCACTTCATCAGTGTGGTAAGCTGCGATAATTTTCTTGATGGCATCAGCCTTAGGTGATGATTCCCAATCTTTTTTCGCAACGATGATGTTGTACCATTGTTTTGAGTTTTCATCAGCTTGTTCTTTGAAGAGTGCTTTCTTGTAGTCCAATTTTGCTTCTGTAACGAAGGTATTGTTTACAACGGCAGCATCAACTGATGACAATGAACGAGCTGTTTGACTAGCGTCCAATTCAGTAATCTTCAAGTTCTTTGGATTTTCTGTGATGTTAGCAACTGTTGCAAGGGCAGTTCCAGAAACATCCAATTTGATCAAACCAGCTGATTGAAGCAAGTAAAGCGCACGGCTTTCGTTTGTTGCATCGTTTGGTACGGCGATTTCACCGTTATCTGGGATTTCTTCCACTTTGGTGTACTTGTTTTCTTCCCCATTTTTACCTGAGTAAAGGCGGATTGGTGAGATGTAGGTATCTGCAATCGCTACAAGGTCTTTCCCGTTTTCTTTGTTCCAGTTGTTCAAGAAGTTGTAGTGTTGGAAAGCATTCAAGTCTACTTCGCCATCAGCAGTTGCCTTGTTTGGTTGTGAATAGTCTGTGAACTCTGTGAATTCCAATTTAATTCCATCTTTTTCAACCAATTCTTGGATTTTATCCCAACGCGCTTCTTCAGAACCGCTACGGTTAACTGTTGCAATTTTGACAACTGTTTCGTTGTCTGCTTTCTTTTCTGAATTTCCGCAAGCTGCAAGAGTCAAACCTGCGACTGTAGCAAGAGCTGCTACACCGAGCCATTTCTTAATTTTCATGATTCTATCTCCTTTAAAAATAATACCGTAATAGTATCTCATACTTTATTTGATTTAGCAAATTGTTATTAGATAGGCAGACATATAGTTTGAAACTATATACCTAAAAATTGAGAAATCATCCGCCTTTCTCAGACTGGATGATTTCATACGACTATTTAATGTCAGCTTCTGCTGGGAGGTAAGTGTCCCCGAAGAACTGTTTAGACAATTTTTCAAGAGTTCCGTCTTTGTAGAGTTCTTGGATACGTTTGTCTACAAATGATTTCAACTCATCTTGACCTTTAGCAAGAAGTGGGTAAACGTAAGGTTGTTGGTCGCTTGGAAGTTCAATGACTTTCAAGTTGTCCAAACCTTGGTTCTTGATAACTGTTTCAACACCGATTTTATCAAAAATCTTGTAGTCAAACTGACCATCGCTCAAACGAGACATGATTTGTTGGAAATCAGCCTTGGTGTAGTTAAGAACCGTTGGATTGTCAGCGTGTTGTTTGTTATAATCTTCTAGCTGTTTAGCTGATGTTGTCCCTTGAACGACCTCAGTAGACTTGCCTCCGATATCATCAAGTGACTTGATGCTGTCGTCGTCTTTCTTCACAACGAGAACGTTAGGGTTTTTAGCAGTTGGCGCTGCATAAAGATACTTTTCAGCACGTTCTTTGGTATAGCTGATATTGTTCACAGCCATTTGATAACGGTCGCTATCAAGACCTGCAAAGACACCTGACCACTCTGTCTTTTCAAACTTGACATCGTATTTGTCAGAGTCTTTAAAGATAGCACGGACTACTTCAATCTCATAACCAGTCAACTCGCCATTTTCTTCGTAGTTGAATGGTTTTGGTGAAGCATTGGTTGCAACGATAATTTCTTTCTTACCAGATGCTGCTTCGCTAGTTGCAGTATCTTTCTTATCTCCGCCTGAGCAAGCTGCTAGTACACCTGCGGCAACAAGTCCTAGAGCAGCAAGAGATGAATATTTGACGATTTTTTTCATGTCATTTCCTCCAAAATAGAATACTTTACTATCTTAACAGAAAATATTTTTTTTTGCCATTATATGATATCTATCTCGGTGATAGGTTTTTTTTATGACTGACTAAAAGACCAGACGCAAGACTGCAATCAAGACCACTCCAAAAAGAACCGTACCCACTAGATTGCGATAGCGAAAGGCTACCCAAGCCGTTGGAAAGACTGCTAAAAAGTCCAGCCATTTGATTTGAGGAAGGCTGCCAACCTTGCCAGTCACTACGCTTGAAAGGATTAAGGCAAAGATAATAGAAACAGGCAAGAACTTCAAAAACCGCTCAACGATAGCTGGCAACCCCTTGTACTTAACCAAAATGAAGGGAATCATACGGGGAATCCAAGTCACTAATCCAGAAAAGACGATTGCCATTAAAATATACTTACTGACCATCTAAGACCACCCCCATGGTACAACCTAGCAAGGTCGCAAACAAAACAGCTAGCGACTGAGACACTACTGTCAAGAGCAAAAAGAAGGACACCGCAACAACGGCTAGGATCAGCAGCAGATTGCGGACAGGGACCCGTCTTTGCATAATCTGAAATTGCGAAGTAAAAATCCCGATAAACATCCCAACAAGGGCAAAGTCTAAGCCAAAGACTTCAGGATTTGGCAGAAGCCCACCTAAAGCTGTCCCCGCCACTGTCCCAATAAACCAGGCTACATAACTATTGAGATTGTTCCCGTGCATCCACATGGGATGAACCTTGTCTGTATGGGCTAATTCTCCCATCAAAATCCCATAGGTCTCATCTGTCAGGAGACTGGACATGCCGATATTTTGCCAGAGACTAGTATGACGGAAATAAGTCGATGCATGCAAGCTCAGCAAAAAGAGTCGCAAGTTGATCAAAAAGACCGTCATAGCAATGGCTGCCACAGGCGCTTGGACCGCAATCAGTGCCAACATGGCAAACTGGGCGCTCCCAGCATAAACAAAGAGGCTCATCAAGCCCATCTCAACAGGTGTCACATAGGGCGCACCGATAATCCCACAAGCCAGACCAATGCTGACATAGCCAAGGGCAGTCGGCATGGCTGCCTGTACACCTTCCCAAAATCCTTTTTCTTTCATCCTTCTCCTCATATTCTCTCCAATTGAGGCTGTTCATCATCACAGCCACAGCATGGACTATTATAACATATTCAAAGAAGAGAAAAAAGTCAGCTGATTTTGGCCGTCATAAAAAGACTGGCAATCCAGTCTCAAACACCTATGATACAAATTCTCCTCTAAATGCTCTCACGAATATTCAAGAGCATGACAAATGCGGTTAGGAGTAATAGCAATAGAATAAAGCTGACCGCTAGGGTCCCAAGACTTGTAGCAATCGTTACGAAAACGATTGTGAATAGACTTGGTAAAACAACCGTAATAGCACCAATAGAGGATTGAACCGCTCCCATTGACTCCTCAGGTATTTGTTTAAAGACGAGTTCTTGCAATCTAGGAGAGAGTAACCCTGCGATGAAGGCATCCAAGGAGCTGAAAAGCAGAATCAAACCAAAATGAACTGTGGCAAATCCTACTAGAAGGAGTAACTGGATGACGACCGAAGCGTATAGAGCTGTTTTTATAGAAATCGTATTTTTCAGATAGCCACTTACAAGGCTTCCGACAATAAGTGCTATCAATTCTAGTGTTGATAACAAAGCGAGTGATTGACCAGTTTGTAAATTCAAAAACGGTTGGATTCTTAAAAAAAGAGTCGAAATAGGAACAGTGACATTGATCACAGCTTGGCTGATAGAGACGATAAATAAAATGAAGATTACTCTATCCATATTCCAAATCAATTTCGATGATTGGAACAAATGCTGGCAAAACGATTTTATAGAAAGACCTTCTTGATAGCTAATTGTTTTTTCAACTTTCAAAAGATCATTTTTTATGAAGAGAATACCTACAAATGCTATCAGAAACGTCAGAGCGTTTAGCAAGGAGATGAACTGAATGGAAAGAATTCCTAGTAAAATCCCTCCTAGAATGTTACTGATTGTCCGAACTAAACTAACTGTTGATTGTTTAAAGCCAATGGCTTCTGTCAGATGTTCTTTCCCAATGATTCTTATAAAAATAGGAGTAAGCATGGCTCCTGAAAAGTAACTCAATGTATCCGACAAAAGGTTCATCAAACAGATAAAGAATACGAGCCATAAGGAAAAGGACTGCCCTGAAAGCGAAAGTGCCACTATAGAATAAAGTACAAATTTGACAAAACTAATAACCGTATACTTTAGAACACGATTGTGTTGAAAGTCAGCCAAAACTCCCATAAAGATTTGCAGAACTTGAGGAACAGTCTCTGAAATCGTAATGAGTAAAATCGCCAAGGGGGCAAACGAAGCGTCTGCCACATAATTCAAAAAAGCAAGATAAAAAATCGTATCCCCAACCGTTGAAATCCACTGGTTGATGGTTAATTGCCTAAAATCTCTATTTTGAATAAATACTTTCATCGCAACTCCTTTTTGAGTTCAAATGGGAAGTTTTCCCCAAGGATAGACCGATATTGCTGAGCACCTAAAATTACAGCAACGGTAAAATTTGACCAATGCCATTGTAAACTATATGCAGTCCAATAGGCCAATAAATGGACTTTGTCACTCTAAACAAGACTGCAAATATGAGACCGCCACCCATATATGAGAAAAAGTCTGTCAAAATCCAACCGTGGTTACTAATGTGCAAGATTCCAAACAAAGCAGCCGAACCGAGCACATCCAGTCCCCACTTCTTCCCTTTTTCCAGAGCGGTCATCACCAATCCACGATAAATCATCTCTTCAAAAATGGGACCTGCAATCACAGGATAGAAAAAATACATCAAAAATGCTGTAGCTCCTGTAAAAGTAGGGACATCCAGTTGATAAGCAATTTCATTTTTGGTAGATGGGAAAAGATAAAATGTGATGAAATTCCAAATAACAAAAGCAAGAAGAGCTAAAAAGGAATAAAAAAGATAGGAACCTCTAAATTTTCGACTGTTAATTTTCTGCCATTTCCCTGACCAAACCATAACAATAATAGCAAGCAGAACCACAAGAAAATTTAACAGCATATCCGACAAATAATAGGCAAAGTCGGATAGACCAGCAGCTAGATCGCTATGTAAAAGCAAACGAATGAAGAACTGGTCAGCAATGACAAGTAAAACGGCTATAATAAAGTAGTAGCGTGAGATTATCTTTTTCATTCTATTTTCTCCTATACTATGAAATAAGGATAGTATAACACGGAAATCATCACATTTTAGAAAATCGCATATTTGACATTTTTTCTTATAGAAATTTCATTTTTGCGATTGTTTGTTAATCGATAAGGTCTTTATATTGCTGTAAGCGTAGTTCAAAAAGAGCTGTTAATTGAGGATTCTCTAATATTTGTAGAGATTGGATAAAGTCTTCAATCTCTTTTTGATTACTTCCCTTGGTTTTAAGGAAAATGCTCATCTTCTTTAAAAACTGCCACAATAATTTCTCAAAAACATCGTATGGACGGAGCATACTCTCCAGCTCGGCTTCAAAGATTGGGATATAAGAAAAAAGTTTGCGCTCCATGAGCTCTGAGATGATATTTAACAGCCCTTGTTTCATATACAATCGATTGTGTACTAACTCTTTAAATTCCTTGGATTTTTCAAGTAAAGAGGTTGATAAAAAGATTAGATCTTGGTTGCTCAAGAAGGGCATGGTATTGCAAAAAATATAGAGTTCAAACCAGGTCCAAGACTCGATAGCATAGAGGTAAGTAGTTAAAAGCTCGCTATCCTCCTCTTCTAGCGGATAGTTTTTATCTAAGGAATGGATGGCATCTTTGATTACAATAGCGTTTAAACGACGATAGGTCTGCGCCATCTGTTCTTGTTTGACTTCCTCCAACAGTTGCTCTAAACCCGCTATATCTTGATGGGCAAAACGATTTACAACCTTTCGACCGATTCGCATATGTGGGGATTCTTGATAGTTATTAAGCTTGTGTCCAAACTCATCGAAAGTCACATTTATCCCTTGGATAGCTAGTATCAGTTTATCCGCAGACAGCATAGACTGTCCCAGTTCAAACTTGGATAGCTGGGATGCTGTCAGACCCTCACAAGCCACATCTGACTGCTTGAGCTTTCTCGCCAGCCGCAATTCCTTGTAAAATTCTCCCAATTCCATTCTCTCAATCATCTGACCACCTCCTAATTTTTACATATTATATCATCATTTTTACAGCTTTGTCAAAATATTCTGACATTTTCCGTAGTAAAAAAGCCAGCTTCAAGCTGACTCTTTATTCCATAGTATCAAAGGCGAGGCTTGGTTTGGCGTTGAGGTCCAAGCCTGCAAAGTTTTCTTTATTCCACTCGCTGACGCTGGCATAGGCAATCATACCTGCATTGTCTCCGCAAAGGCGTAGAGGTGGGATGATGACCTTGACATCTGTGATTTCAGCTGCCAGACGTTCTCTGAGGCCTTTATTGGCGGCCACACCACCGGCTACGACTAGGGTTTTAACAGGGTATTTTTCTATGGCTTTCTTGGTTTTGGCCATAAGAATGTCCATGACTGCTGCTTGGAAGGACGCTGACAGGTCTTCCTTGGACAAGCTTTCTCCCTTTTGCTCGGCATTGTGGAGAAGATTGATAAAGGCAGACTTCAAACCTGAGAATGAAAACTCCAGGTTATCTTCCTTAATCATAGCACGAGGAAAGTCATAAATATCCTGTCCCTGATGAGCTAGCTCATCAATCTCGCGACCTGCTGGATAGGTCAATCCCATGACACGGCCGACCTTATCATAGGCCTCACCAACTGCATCATCCCGCGTTTCCCCAACAATCTTATAATCCCCAGCCTCAGAAACATAGACCAACTCCGTGTGCCCACCGCTAACCAAGAGAGCTAGCAAGGGAAACTCCAAAGGCTCAACGCTCTGAGCCGCCATGAGGTGACCAGCCATGTGATTCACGGGGATCAGCGGAAGTCCATGAGCCCAAGCAAAGGCCTTGGCAGCTGACAAACCAACTAGCAGTGCTCCGACCAAGCCTGGTCCGTAGGTAACCGCCACAGCTGTTACATCCTCTTCGGTAATTCCTGCTTCTGCCAGTGCTTCCTCGATGCAGGCTGTAATAACCTCGACATGGTGACGGCTAGCCACTTCTGGCACTACGCCCCCAAAACGTTTGTGACTCTCAATTTGACTCGCAATGACATTGGACAAGAGCTCATCATCGTTTTTCAGTACGGCGACACTGGTCTCATCACAGGATGTCTCAAATGCTAAAATATATCTATCCTTCATCTATTTCTCTCTTCATGATGATGGCGTCCTCGACTGGGTCATGGTAGTAGGCCTTTCGCTCAGCGATAACCGCCATCTTTTCTTTCTTGTAAAATGCTTGCGCTCGTTGGTTTGACTTTCTAACTTCGAGGAAAATCTCCTTGTCTACTGGTAATGTTGCAAACAAGGCTGACGCAATTCCCTGACCCTGATAGGCTTTTTTGACAGCAATCTGCAAGACTTCTGCTTCAAAGAGATTCTCCTGAACAGCTAGAAAGCCAATCACTTCTGCCCCATCATAAGCTAGAGCGTACCAAGTTTGATCTTGGGACAGGTCTGCTTGGATTTGTTCCAACGTCCACGGATTGACTGGATAAACAGCTGCCATGACAGCGTAAATAGCTTGAGCCAGGTCAGGCTGTCTTTGAATTCGTTTGATCTCTATCATAGGCGTTTAATGTAGGACTCACCAGACTCGGTATGGTTCTTGAGCCAATTTTCCTCAGCTTCAACACGTTTGAGGTAGTTTGGTACAAAGTCGTGCAAGGAGTCTGCTTCCTTGTCCCATGCCCAAAGAGCTAGATTAGCTGCATTTGGCAAGGTCTCTTGGTAACTAGCTTGTGGTAGCTGTTCTTGGATCTGCTCCACAAAGGCTCCAACTTCTCCAACAAAGGTCACCTGTTCAGCATCCGTGACTTTTTCTAGCACTTCCGCAAAGGACAGGTGTGCTTCTGGCATGACAGGTTTGGCATTTTCATAAAATCCTGCATAAACATTGTTACGACGCGCATCCATCAGGGGAACAAGTAAGCCTTCTTGTTGGCGTGGCACCAGAGCCAAGAGGCTAGACATCCCAACTAACTCAATGTTCAGGGTATGAGCCAAAGTCTTGGCAGTTGCTACCGCGATTCGCAAACCTGTGTAGCTACCTGGTCCTTCAGCTACCACGATTCGATCCAAATCCTTGGGTGTCCAATCCAAACTTGCCATCAAAAAATCGATGGCTGGCATGAGGGTAATACTGTGATTCTTCTTGATATTAATCGTCGTCTCGGCAAGAACCTGCTTGTCCTCTAAAATGGCTAGAGAAAGAGCCTTGCTGGACGTATCAAAAGCTAATACTTTCATAACACATTCCTATCTTTTTGTCTGTTTACTATTATACTACAAAAGCCAGCGCATGGGAATTTTCTTTATTTACAAACAAAAGTGCCTGCCACTTAAACAAGCAATTCTGCACAAAAAATTCAAAAAAGTTGTAGCTTTTTTGAATAGAAAAGTGAACAAGGAAATTGAAAAGTTCTTTGTAAAAAATTTGGATCAGGCATTTATGTTTCAACTCGATTTTTGATACGAAAGAACATCGTCGTAAAAATAAAGATATCAACTAAAAATAGAAAAAGTCCATCCCATCTAAAGACGAGGTGGATTCTCTGTATATCTAGAGGAATAATTGACTTTAGGCATTTAAACCAAAGTAGAAAACGAGCCAGACAACATAGGCGACCAGGAGGAGAAAAATTGAATAGAGCGTCACAAAAGCAAGCTTCCAAAGGAACTTTGTTTTGCGGTGTTCCAGATGCACAAACAGGGCATTCCCCCCATAGACACAAGCTACAAAGACTACAAACATCAAGAGGCGAACCCCTACTGCAAATTCAAACAAACTAAACATTCTTAATCCTCCTTTTGGTATTCCTATTTTTATATAAACTGTTGACAATGTTGGTCTATCAATGTTAAAATGTAATTCAACACTGGTTGGAAAATCAGGTTGAGTCGTTGACTCTTCGGGTTGCAGTGCTATCCCTGAAACTTTGGTTTCTAAAGAACTGAAATTGCGATTGAACAATTCGCCCCCAGTGTTTGACTGCTCTTGACTTCGGTCAGGAGCTTTTTGATGCTTTTAAAGTTGATTCCCTCAGTGAGTTATAGTAAAGTATAAATATCGAGAGGATAACATAGGGCGACTGGTAACAGAGCGTTCAAAGGTACCAACTTCTGGTACGGGTGTGGGACTGCCCTCAGCTTTGAGCTGTAAAGACCCCTGACTACCATTGGTCCTCTCTTTTTGCTTACTCTTAAATTAAGGGCTTTTCCTTGCCTGTTCAGTAAGCACTCCACTCCATCTTGCTATTTCTACATCGTTATACTTATAGATTGACTTCTTAGCCTCATAGATGATAGAATTAAGTAAAGGCTGAGATCGAGTTTGATTTGGTGACAAGTCATTCAAAGGTTGCGATGCATTCGCTTCAGGTAGAGGTGCTGCCATCTGGACTGCTCCAGGAAAATCCCCGAGTTTTGTCTCAGCCTTTTTATTTGCTCTTGAGATTTCTCAAGAGCTTTTTCTTTTTTCAAAGATATCATTCTGCCCCAACCATCTACACCAACGATTAATGAAACTAAAACTGTATTCTTCCTTAAATCTACTATCTCTTTAGATTCCCCCTTTAATTATAACACCTAAGTGCTCTCCGACCAAATCCTACCTATCTTTTAGCTCCTCCTTTCCCTCCCGACTTTCTCCATTTCCGTCTTTTACTAATTTTTCATTTTGTGGTATAATTGAAATAATTGTAACGAATCAAGGTCAATCTAGACACAAAATGGAATGAAATCAAGCAAATCTCTGCTAAAAGTTTGGAATAAGCTGACCTGTAAATAGAAAGGAACTATATGATTTACAAAGTTTTTTATCAAGAAACAAAAGAACGTAGCCCACGTCGTGAAACAACACGCTCACTTTACCTAGACATCGATGCCAACTCAGAACTTGAGGGCCGTATCGCTGCTCGCCAACTTGTCGAAGAAAACCGCCCAGAGTACAACATCGAATTTATTGAACTCTTGTCTGACAAATTGCTAGATTACGAAAAAGAAACTGGCGCTTTCGAGATTACGGAGTTCTAATATGGCCTACACTCTTAAACCTGAAGAAGTCGGCGTTTTTGCCATCGGTGGTCTGGGAGAAATCGGGAAAAACACTTACGGAATTGAATACCAAGACGAGATTATCATCGTCGATGCTGGGATTAAATTCCCAGAAGATGACTTGCTGGGTATCGACTATGTCATTCCTGATTACTCTTACATCGTGGACAATATCGACCGCGTCAAGGCTGTTTTGATTACACACGGACACGAGGACCACATTGGTGGGATTCCTTTCCTGCTCAAGCAAGCAAATGTCCCTATCTACGCTGGTCCACTTGCCCTGGCTTTGATCCGTGGAAAACTTGAAGAACACGGCCTCTTGCGCAACGCCAAACTTTACGAAATCAACCACAACACTGAGTTGACCTTTAAAAATCTCAAGGCAACTTTCTTTAGAACCACTCACTCTATTCCAGAGCCTTTGGGAATTGTCATTCATACCCCGCAAGGAAAAATCGTCTGTACGGGTGACTTCAAGTTCGACTTTACACCAGTTGGGGAACCTGCAGACTTGCACCGGATGGCAGCCCTTGGTGAAGAGGGTGTGCTCTGCCTCCTCTCTGACTCGACAAATGCAGAAGTGCCAACCTTTACCAACTCTGAAAAGGTCGTTGGTCAGTCCATCATGAAGATTATCCAAGGCATTGAAGGACGCATCATCTTCGCATCCTTTGCCTCAAATATCTTCCGTCTCCAGCAAGCAACGGATGCTGCAGTTAAGACTGGACGCAAGATTGCTGTCTTTGGTCGTTCTATGGAAAAGGCCATTGTCAACGGAATCGAGCTTGGCTACATCAAAGCTCCTAAGGGAACCTTTATCGAGCCAAATGAAATCAAAGACTATCCTGCAGGCGAGGTTCTTATCCTCTGTACAGGTAGTCAAGGTGAGCCTATGGCTGCCCTCTCTCGTATCGCTAACGGAACCCACCGTCAGGTGCAACTCCAACCCGGCGATACCGTTATCTTCTCTTCAAGTCCTATCCCTGGAAATACCACTAGCGTCAACAAGCTGATTAACATTATCTCAGAAGCTGGTGTCGAAGTCATCCACGGTAAGATTAACAATATCCACACCTCTGGACACGGTGGTCAGCAAGAGCAAAAACTCATGCTCCGTTTGATCAAGCCGAAATACTTCATGCCTGTCCACGGTGAATACCGCATGCAGAAAGTCCACGCTGGACTAGCGGTGGATACTGGTGTTGAAAAGGACAATATCTTTATCATGAGCAATGGTGATGTCCTTGCCCTTACTGCTAACTCAGCTCGTATCGCAGGTCACTTCAATGCCCAAGACATCTATGTTGATGGAAATCGTATCGGTGAAATCGGCGCTGCTGTCCTCAAAGACCGTCGTGATCTATCTGAAGATGGTGTCGTTCTAGCAGTCGCAACTGTTGACTTCAAGTCTAAAATGATCTTGTCTGGGCCTGATATCCTCAGCCGAGGCTTTGTCTACATGAGAGAATCTGGTGACTTGATTCGCCAAAGCCAGCGCATCCTCTTCAATGCTATTCGTATCGCATTAAAAAATAAGGACGCCAGCATACAATCCGTCAATGGTGCTATTGTCAACGCCATTCGTCCTTTCCTCTATGAAAATACAGAACGTGAACCAATCATCATCCCGATGATCCTCACACCAGATGAAGAAGAATAAATCAACAAAACAGCCCCGTCTTCGGAGCTGTTTTTTCTATGCTTTCTTTTCTTGATTTTTAGAAATACTACGATTTTTACCTTCCAGATACACCATCAAAATAGAAATATCTGCTGGGTTAACTCCCGAAATACGGCTGGCTTGGCCGATGGTTTCTGGATTGATGAGTTTGAACTTCTGGCGAGCTTCTGTTGCGATAGAATCAATGTCATCCCAATCAATATTGGCTGGAATTCGTTTTTCTTCCATGCGTTTCATCTTGGCAACCTGGTCCATAGCTTTGGAAATATAGCCTTCGTACTTGATTTCTGTTTCAATCAATTCGATAATCTTGTCATCCAAGTCCTCGGCAGCTGGCCCTATGAAAGCTACCACATCTTTGTAAGAAACTTCTGGACGGCGAAGGAATTCTTTGGCTGTCACCGCATCTGTCAACGGCTTGAAGCCCATTTCCTCAACCTTAGCATTGGTTTCTTTGACTGGCTTGAGTTTGATACTGTCTAGGCGCTTCATCTCATTGTCAAATTGATTTTTCTTGATTTCAAAACGAGCCCAGCGTTCATCATCCACAAGGCCAATCTCTCGACCCATCTCGGTCAAACGCATATCGGCATTGTCATGACGGAGGATGAGACGGTATTCAGCACGACTGGTCAAGAGACGGTAGGGTTCAATGGTACCCTTGGTCACCAAGTCGTCAATCATCACCCCGATATAGCCGTCACTGCGCTTCAAAATCAATTCAGGCTTGCCTTGGATTTTCAGAGCCGCATTGATACCCGCGATAATCCCTTGGCCAGCAGCTTCTTCGTAACCTGACGTTCCATTTGTCTGACCGGCAGTGAAGAGACCTGAGATTTTCTTGGTTTCCAAAGTCGCACGCAACTGATGAGGCAAGACCATGTCATACTCAATAGCATAACCTGTTCGCATCATCTCTGCATTTTCCAACCCTTTGATGGAATGAACCAACTCACGCTGGACGTCCTCAGGCAGACTGGTTGAAAGTCCTTGGACGTAGACTTCCTCTGTATTGCGCCCTTCTGGCTCAAGGAAAAGTTGATGACGTTCCTTGTCCGCAAAGCGCACAATCTTGTCCTCAATTGACGGACAGTAACGAGGTCCCACTCCCTTGACCACACCTGTAAACATAGGCGCACGGTGGAGGTTGTTTTGGATAATCTCATGACTGGTACCATTGGTGTAGGTCAACCAGCATGGCACTTGATCCTTAACATAGTCCTCATCACGTGAAGTATAAGAGAAGTGATTTGGCGCTTCATCTCCTGGCTGAATCTCTGTCACATCGTAGTTGATAGAAGAAGCCTTGACACGTGGAGGCGTTCCTGTCTTGAAACGACCGATTTCGAGGCCCAATTCCTTGAGGTTATCAGCTAGGTTAATCGAAGCTAGGCTGTGGTTAGGTCCTGATGAGTACTTGAGGTCTCCGATGATGATTTCCCCACGGAGTGCAGTCCCTGTCGTCACGATAACAGCCTTGGCAGCATACTCTTGATGGGTCGCTGTACGAACACCGACCACCTCACCATCTTCCACCAAAATCTCATCAATCATGGTTTGACGAAGGGTCAAATTTTCTTGATTTTCAACTGTCTTGCGCATCTCCTTAGAGTAAAGCTCCTTGTCAGCCTGCGCACGAAGAGCACGGACAGCTGGTCCCTTCCCTGTGTTGAGCATCTTCATCTGGATGTAAGTCTTGTCAATGGTTTTAGCCATCTCGCCACCAAGGGCATCGACTTCACGCACAACAATCCCCTTGGCAGAACCACCGATAGAAGGATTACATGGCATGAAAGCCAGCATTTCAATGTTAATAGTCGCAAGCAAAACCTTGCATCCCATACGGCTTGCAGCTAGGGATGCTTCCACCCCTGCATGCCCCGCACCGATTACAATAATATCGTATTCTTCCGTAAAATTATAAGTCATTTTCTCTCCTATTTCTCAAGATGAATGTGTCTTAATTGACCGTCCCAATCCGGCAGGGCTGTTTTTAAAAAGGCTGGAACTAGCTGGAACTCCTCAAGTTTATCCAAGTCAATCCACTCACAGGGTTGCTTTTTCTCATCTTCCTGCATGGTTAAAGGAGCGTCCTCCAGTAGATCAACTAGATAATGAAACTCGATGTTGTGATAGGAAACACCGTCCTGTTCAAAACGATTTTCAACCACGAAAGCTAGCTGCCCAGCTTGAGCTTTGACACCTAGTTCTTCCTTCACCTCACGGACTACCGCTTCTTCCGTGCTTTCATTGACTTGGATCGCACCACCAATAGTGTAATACTTGCCCTTATCTTTGGTAACTAGGAGCTTGCCATTTTGGAGAATCAAGGCTGTCGCCCGAACACCAAAAACAGTATTTTCCACTTTTGTCCGAAAGTCTTGTTGAGCCATTTTTATCCTTTCCCTTAAACGACACAAAAACAGTCAAAACTCCAAAGAAGTGCAGGACAAAAAAGCCTGCAACATCCATGAGCTTTGACCATCATTTCTATTGCTTTTATTATTGTAGCAAATTGAGAAAATTTGTCAATCTAAATGTACTGACAAACTTGTCCATCGCGGTAGGCATTGTCAATCAAACCACCACCGAGACACTCTTCGCCATCGTAAAAGACAACTGCCTGTCCTGGTGTGATGGCGCGTTGCGGTTCCGCAAAGATAACTTCTGCCTTATCTCCTTTGACATGTACTGTCACCTTAGAATCAGGCTGACGGTAGCGGAATTTAGCTGTACATTCTAGCGTAAATTCCTCTGGCATGTCACGAGTAAAGTGGACTTGACTAGCTTCTAGGCTTGTTGACATGAGCGAATCATGGTAGAATCCTTGTCCGACATAGAGGATGTTCTTGCTTAGGTCTTTTCCAACAACGAACCAAGGAGCATTGTCACCGCCGTGTTGCCCACCGATACCGAGTCCGCCACGCTGACCAATCGTATAATACATCAGACCAGCATGCTCACCCATATCGCGTCCATCCACAGTCATCATGCGACCAGACTGAGCTGGCAGATAGTTGCTGAGAAAGTTTTTAAAGTTCTTTTCTCCGATAAAGCAAATCCCTGTCGAATCTTTCTTCTTGGCAGTCGCAAGTCCAGCTTCTTCTGCTAGTCTGCGAACTTCAGGCTTTTCCAAATGTCCCAATGGGAACATGGTTTTTTGGAGTTGTTCTTGCGAAAGTTGACTGAGGAAATAGGTCTGGTCCTTGCCATTGTCCACGCCACGAAGCATGTGAACGATGCCATCCTCATCACGCGCCACTCGAGCATAATGCCCAGTCGCTACATAGTCTGCACCCAAGGTCATGGCATAGTCCAAAAAGGCCTTGAACTTGATCTCCTTATTGCACATAACATCTGGATTTGGCGTGCGCCCTGCACGGTATTCCGCTAGGAAATACTCAAAAACGCGGTCCCAATACTCTTTTTCAAAATTGACAGAGTAGTAAGGAATGCCAATCTGGTCTGCCACCGCAGCCACATCCTTGTAATCTTCGGTCGCCGTACAGACGCCGTTTTCGTCTGTGTCATCCCAGTTCTTCATGAAGATACCGATCACATCGTAGCCCTGCTCCTTGAGCAAGAGAGCCGTCACCGACGAATCAACACCACCACTCATCCCCACAACAACACGTGTTTTAGAGTTATCACTCATGGTAAGTCTCCCATCTATTCGTTTATTTATACCCCTCAAAATTCTATTTACTATGACTTTCAATAGAATTTCTTTGAGTATAGTCTTTTCGTTTGCTTTTAGGAGTAAAATGGTCTGGGAGACCATTTTAGCCTATCATCTTAAAATGAAAATATGATAGGCAACGAGTCGCAGTCATAACTCGAGTTCGCTCAATCAGTCTGGGAGACTGATTGAGGTTATAAATCAGACAAGCTCAGCTTGCATCTCATTTCGAGTTAACGACGTAATAAAAGATAAACGAAATGACTAGTTCACGATTGAAGGTCGTGTGTGCTTTAACGATTGAAGGTCGCTTGAGCAGTATTCATTATAACACGCTTGGTTGGAGAAGACAAGAAAGAGGCTGATAAATCATCTCAACCTCTCTTTCTTCCTTTGCAAATGAATCAATTTCCCCCTTTAAGTTCTTTTTTCACTTGTTCTATCTGGTATTTTACTTGCTCAAAGCCAGTTCCTCCTAAGGAATTCCGTCTCTGAACAGCGGTTTCTGGACGCAAGTAGATATAAATATCCTCTTCAATCAAGGGATGGTAGACTTGCAACTCCTCCAAATCCCAATCTTGGATATTTTTACCATGCTTGATAGAGTCTAGAACCAATTTCCCTACTATTTCATGCGCTTCTCTAAAGGGAAGACCTTTTTCTGCCAAATAATCTGCCAGTTCGGTCGCATTCGAAAAATCATTCTCTGTGGACTGCTGCATTTTGGCCTGATTAACCTGCATGCTCGATAGCATACCTGCCAGCACATCCAGAGAATTTAAAATCGTTTCTACTGTATCAAACATGCCTTCCTTGTCTTCTTGCAAATCCTTATTATAGGCCAGAGGCAAAGACTTCATGACGGTCAATAGTCCGAGTAAGTGCCCGTAAACCCGTCCTGTCTTCCCTCGAATTAATTCAGCCATATCAGGATTTTTCTTCTGGGGCATGATAGACGAACCCGTTGAAAAGCTATCAGACAAGCTAATGTACTGATACTCAAAACTGCACCAATTGATGATTTCCTCACAAAAACGACTCATATGCATCATCAAAATGCTGGCATTTGACAGAAATTCCAAGATAAAATCACGGTCACTCACTGCGTCCAAGGAATTGGTATAGGGTTGTTGGAAACCCAATAAATCACTCGATAATTGACGATCGATTGGAAAAGTTGTCCCCGCCAAAGCAGCCGCACCCAGTGGAGATAGGTCCGTATGTTTCAGGTTAAATGCAAAACGCTCGCTGTCCCTTTGAAACATATTGTAATAAGCCATGAGATGGTGGGCAAAACTAATCGGTTGGGCGTGCTGCAAATGAGTATAGCCTGGCATGATGGTTTCCACATGTTTTTCAGCCAAATCCAGCAAAACACTATTCAGATTCGCCAACTTATCCAAGACATGGCCAAGCTGCTCCTTTAGATATAAGTGCATATCCGTTGCGACTTGGTCATTCCGAGAACGAGCCGTGTGTAGTTTCCCAGCCAGAGGACCGATTTTCTCTGTCAGCAACACTTCCATATTCATATGAATATCTTCATTTGCAATATCAAAATGAAGCTCCCCTGCCTCTAAATCTCGCAACAAAGCTTTCAGACCATCTTGGATCTGCTCTGCCTCTTCCAAGCTCAAAATGCCAGTCTGTCCTAGCATTTGAACATGAGCTAGGGAACCCATCAAATCAAATTTTGCCAGCTGGTGGTCAAAGGAAATACTCGCACCGAACTGTTCTACCCACTCTTCCACAGTGCCTTCAAATCGACCACCCCATAATTTTGTATTTTTCGACATATCCTGTCGTCCCTTTCTATCGTGTCACTACTCAGCATTTTTCTGAACTTCTGAATAAACCTTAGTCGGAAGCCCCCAAAGCTTGATAAATCCAACAGCCGCATCTTGGTCAAAGGTATCCGCACTGGTATAAGTCGCCAAATTTTCATCGTAAAGAGAATTTGGTGATTTCCGAGCCACTACCTGGGCGTTCCCCTTATAAAGTTTAACTTTTGCAGTTCCATTGACAACTTTCTGTGTCTCCTTGATATAGGCAATCAAAGCCTGAGTTGCTGGGCTAAACCACAGGGCATTATAGATGAGATTGGACAACTCATTTTCGATAATAGGTTTGAAATGAGCCACTTCTCTCACAAGAGTCAAGTCTTCAATCTCCTTATGAGCTGCCAATAAAGTCACAGCACCTGGGCACTCATAAATCTCTCTTGACTTAATACCGACTAGGCGATTTTCCACATGGTCAATACGACCGACACCGTGTTTGCCCGCAATTTCATTGAGCTTTTGAATCAAAGCCGCCACTTTCATCTTCTCACCATTGAGGGAGATGGGCACCCCGCAGCTAAACTCAATGTCAATAAATTCTGGACTGTCTGGCGCCTCTTCTGGAGAAGATGTGATTCCAAATGCTTCTTCTGGCGCTTGATTCCAAGGGTTTTCCAAAACACCACATTCATTTGCACGTCCCCAAAGATTTTGATCGACAGAGTAAGGATTGTCAAGGTCAGCAGGAACTGGGACGCCATTTTCTTTGGCATATTGGATTTCTTCTTCACGAGACCATTTCCACTCACGAACAGGCGCAACTACCTTTAAATTGGGATCCAAAGCTGCAATAGAGACTTCAAACCGAACTTGGTCGTTTCCCTTGCCTGTACAACCATGGGCAATTGTGGTTGCCCCCGTCTGATGAGCTATTTCAACGAGTTTTTTTGAAATAAGAGGGCGACTCAGAGCAGATACCAAGGGATACTTCTGTTCATAGTAAGCATGAGCCTGAAGGGCCACTAAAACATAGTCATTAGCAAATTCTTCCTTAACATCAATGACATAAGACTCAACAGCCCCAACCTTGAGAGCTTTATCGTGGATGAACTCCAAATCTTTTCCTTCACCCACATCCATACAAACAGCGATTACATCATAGTCTTTTTTTAACCATGTAATAGCAACTGATGTATCCAATCCACCTGAATAGGCTAAAATAACTTTTTCCTTACTCATTCCTCTTCCTTCTTTCTATTTTTCGATAGAGGCTTTAAAAGCATCGTCAATCAATTTGTCCAACTCCCCAGAATCCTTCAATTTCTGGATGGTTTTGTCAACCGCTTCTTTTAATTCTTTACTGTCTTTTTTCATCGCAACAGCGTAGGAATCTTCTTTATCATTGTCAAAATCAATCTCAGCGATGGCTAGGTCTGAATTATTCTCTACAAATCCTTTCGCCACTGGTTCCTCAAAGATAACCGCATCCAGTTGCCCTGATTTCAAATCTGTTATCAAATTTCCATTTTTAGGAAGTGAAACGAGAGAAGAATCCTGCAAGGTTTCTTTGGCCAGAGTTTCCTGGATAGAACCTTTCTGCGCTCCCACCTTTTTCTGGGCCAAATCCTTGACTGATTGGTAATTCGTTAATTCAGATTTTCTTACGATAACCTTATTTTTCGAAGTGTAGTAGGGAATTGAAAAGTCGTAAACTTGACTTCTCTCTTCTGTTTTAGAAACACCTGATATGGCAAGATCGGCCTTACCTGAATCAAGACTAGCCAGTACATTATCAAAACTCATTGGAGAGAACTCCACTTCTACACCTAGTTCCTTTGCGATGGCTTTGGCTAGTTCAACATCTGAACCTACAATCTGATTTTTCCCATCAACCAATTTTTGATATTCAAATGGAGCAAACTCTGGATTTAGGGCCACCACCAATTTTCCTTTAGCCTTAATGGCTTCAACACCTTGGGATTGAGTGTTACTACAAGCAAATAATAAGGGAAACATAAGCAAACCAAACATCGTCATCAACACCTTCTTTACTTTATTCATAGAAGAGCCTCCTTTTATTTTTATACTTTATTATTGTATAAATAATACTCTTCTCATTCTCGTTTGTCAAGAAAAAACTGTATTTTATTTCATTTAAATAAAGAAAAAGCTTATTATATGATATATTTTTACACATAATAAGCTTATTTATACTATTTGAGTTTTAAAACAATTTGAAGAATTTTGTCGAAATTATACAAATAGAGCATTGCTGAGAAGCTCGTTACACTTTTTGTTATAGACAAACAAAAAAAGAGCCCTAAAGGACTCTTTTATTCTTAATACCAACCGTTGTTAAGCCAGAAGTTCTTGGCAGCTGTCCATGAACCGTAACGTCCTGCAACGTAGGCATCTGCTACACGTTCTTGGTTTTCAGCTGAGTAGTCACCGTTCAAGTATGAATCTGTCAATTGGTAACGTCCGATGTAACGTCCGTTTGTAGCAGTGTAGCTACCACCTGATTCTTTTTGAGCGATCCATTCTTTGGCTTCTGCTTCAGAACCACTTACAGTAGAAGCTGCTGCAGTGTTGCTTTCTGCTGCTGGAGCTGCAGGTGCAGCTGGGGCTTCATAAGTTGTTGTTTCAGTTGCTTCAGTTGCTTCTTCTGCAATTTCTTCCGCAGTTGCTGGGGCTTCATAAGTTGTTGCTGAAGCTGCAGCGGTTGCAGTTGCTGTCGATGGAGCTGTTCCTTCGATAACCAAAACTTGGTCAACATAGATAAGATGAATATCTTTGATGTTGTTTTTTGCTGCCAATTTTTCAACAGTTGTGTTGTACTTCTCAGCGATTTCTGAAAGAGTATCACCTGATTTAACTGTGTAAGTTACAGTTTCTTGGGCAGATGCAAGTGATGGAGCAAAGAAAGCAAGCAAAGCTGCTACTCCTGCGATAGTTGTTTTAATTTTTTTAGTTGTTAATGTCATATCTAAAAATTCTCCTTTTCATCTATGATACTATTTTACTCCTCGAATGTTACCATTTCTTGACGGTTTTATGTAGAAATATTACAAAAATGTTTTATATTTACCGTTTTAAGTAGGTTTTTGTCACAAAAGACCTTATTTTATACTATCTTTAATCATTTTAAGCTTTTGATAAGGGAAATAAGCGCAGAGGTCCATTCTTTGATATAATAGATATAAGAATCTTTGTAAGGGGAAACAGATGCACTCACTTCGTTTTCAATCTGTCTTTGACATTATCGGACCAGTTATGATTGGCCCATCAAGTAGCCATACTGCTGGAGCTGTTCGCATCGGGAAAATCGTCTCTTCCATCTTTGATGATACGCCGACAGAAGTCGAATTCCAATTATTTAACTCATTTGCCAAAACCTACCGTGGTCATGGAACTGACCTCGCTCTCGTCGCTGGTATATTAGGTATGGATACGGACGATCCCGACATTCCAAATAGCCTAGAGATTGCCCATAAACGCGGTATCAAGATTGTCTGGACCATTCAGAAAGACAGCAATGCTCCTCATCCTAACACCACTAAAATTACTGTGAAAAATGAATACAAGTCCATCAGTGTGACAGGAATTTCCATCGGTGGAGGAAATATCCAAGTTACGGAACTTAACGGCTTTGCTGTCTCTCTCAACATGAACACACCGACCATCATCATCGTGCATCAGGATGTTCCAGGTATGATTGCCCATGTCACAGAAGCCCTCTCTCGTTTTGATATCAATATCGCTCAGATGAATGTGACTCGAGAAAAAGCTGGAGAAAAAGCCATTATGATTATCGAAGTCGATAGTCGAAGTTGCGAAGAGGCGATTGAAGAAATCCGAAAAATCCCTCATCTCCACAATGTCAATTTCTTTAAGTAGGAGGAAACATGTTTTATTCTATCAAAGAATTGGTCGAGCAGGCGGATCTAGACTTCCAAGGAAATGTCGCAGAACTCATGATTGCGACAGAATATCAACTAACTGGTCGGGAACGTGCAGAAGTTCTCCTCCTCATGGAACGCAATCTAGAAGTCATGAAAGCCTCTGTCGAGCTCGGCCTCAGTGAAAATAAATCCCGTAGTGGCTTAACGGGTGGAGACGCGGCCAAACTAGATCGCCATCTCAAAAGTGGCAAGGCCTTGTCGGACTTTACCATTCTATCAGCTGCCCGAAATGCCATCGCGGTCAACGAACACAACGCTAAAATGGGCTTGGTCTGTGCCACCCCAACCGCAGGAAGTGCTGGTTGTTTGCCAGCCGTTCTCACTGCTGCTATCCAAAAATTAGACCTTAGCCACGAAGAACAGCTGGATTTCCTCTTTGCTGCTGGTGCCTTTGGACTAGTTATCGCAAACAACGCTTCTATCTCAGGTGCTGAAGGTGGCTGTCAGGCCGAAGTCGGATCTGCCTCTGCCATGAGTGCCGCAGCCTTGACCTTGGCTGCAGGTGGAAGCCCCTATCAGGCTAGCCAAGCCATTGCCTTTGTCATTAAAAATATGCTAGGTCTCATCTGTGACCCTGTTGCTGGTTTGGTTGAAGTTCCTTGTGTCAAACGCAATGCCATGGGAGCTAGCTTTGCCTTTATCGCGGCTGATATGGCCTTGGCAGGTATCGAGTCTAAGATCCCTGTTGACGAAGTCATCGATGCCATGTATCAGGTCGGATCAAGCCTCCCAACTGCCTTTCGTGAAACGGCTGAGGGTGGACTCGCCGCCACACCTACTGGTCGTCGCCTACAAAAAGAAATCTTCGGAGAATAAGCTTATCTATATCTATTAGGAGAAACTATGCCCTCTATCTCAGCTATCTTTTTTGATCTAGACGGAACCCTGGTTGACAGTTCCCTCGGGATCCACAATGCCTTTACCCATACCTTTAAAGAGCTAGGAGTTCCAAGCCCTGATGCCAAAACCATTCGTGGTTTTATGGGACCTCCACTTGAAAGTAGTTTTGCAACGTGTCTTCCCAAGGAGCAAATCTCAGAAGCTGTTCAAATCTACCGTTCTTACTACAAGAGAAAAGGTATCCACGAAGCAGAGCTTTTCCCCCGAATGACGGAATTGCTCCAAGAACTCTCTCAAAACTACCCTCTCTATATCACTACAACAAAGAATACTCCGATTGCCCAGGATATGACTAAAAATCTGGGAATCCATCATTTCTTTGATGGCATTTACGGCTCTAGTCCTGAAACGCCGCACAAGGCGGATGTCATCCGTTACGCCTTGCAGACGCATCAACTGCCTGCAGACCAAGTTCTCATCATTGGCGACACCAAGTTTGATATGATCGGAGCCCAAGAAACTGGTATTAAAAAGTTCGCTGTTACTTGGGGATTTGGAGAAGAGGCTGATTTACTCAGCTATCAACCTGACTGGATTGCCCGTACCATTGATGATATCATTAGCCAGCTCTAACCATACAAAAATACTCCTAACACTAGTGAACTAGGTTAAGGAGTATTTTTTTGTATAGGTTGCTACTATAAGCGATTATTTGCTGGGAAACGACTCAGCCGTTTTTAACTAGACTAAAAATATCCTAATATTTTCGTACCATGTCTTCAAACTGAGAGTCTTCCTTATTTTCTTTATTTTTGTCACTATTTTTTATCACTTTTTCTCCAAATCGTTGACTTGGCATAGCGAGCATAACGAGCAGTGTTACTGCACCCAAAGGAACAAATACAATAAAGATATAGGCCCAATGGATACCCACATCTCGTAAGCGACGTACTATCAGTGCTAGTAGAGGAACAAACTCTACTATAAACAAAATAATACACATACTGAAGACCGCAATATTCCTGATGGCTTTATCAGATTCTAATCCCGTGAATAGCGAGTAGTAGGCGGGCAAGAAAATTACCATATTTAGCAGCCAAACCCACCAAAATTCTGGACGTGTGGAACGACCAGAAAAATTTGCATAGCCTTTGAAAAAACTCCTAATAGCACTCAGCATACAAAAATCTCCTTTTGACTTTAATACTTATTTCGCAAAGTTATGTTACCAGCTAAAAATAGAGGTAGTTTTTAGATTGTCTGAAATCACTCTCCTGATAGATCACATAACATCGTCCCTTGAATAGTTGCGCTTATTAAACCTTTGAAATATCCGACGTCCTCTACTCTCTATTTATAAAAACCAGCTTTCTGATTTCCTCAGAAAACTGGCGATAGTTGTTTCATTATGAAGGTAGATGAACACTCTTACTCAGCATGAGTTGTCTCATTCGCAAAAGAAATGATCGCTTCTTTGAGCTCATCTCCGCTGAGTGAACGGAACTCCTCTATTTTTTGATTGATGGCTTCTAGAGGCATGACATTTACCTTACCAACGAAAATCTTGTCCATGACTTGGTTATCAACCAATTCGGTCGAAACCAAGAGTTCTTCATAGAGTTTTTCCCCTGGTCGAATCCCAACTTCAACGATTGGAATTTCACTTTCTGTGTGTCCGCTTAGAAGGACCATTTTCTTAGCCAAGTCATAAATCTTAACTGGTTTGCCCATATCGAGGATAAAGACTTCTCCGTCCTTGGCATAAGCGCCAGCATGGATGACCAGACGACTGGCCTCTGGAATGGTCATGAAGTAACGTGTCATACGGAAGTCTGTCACCGTTACCGGACCACCTTCAGCAATCTGACGTTCAAAGACAGGAATCACGCTACCACGACTACCAAGAACATTCCCAAAACGAACTGCACAGTAGGTTGATTTGCTACGTTGGTTAAAGCCAGTGACAATCAATTCTGCCACGCGCTTAGTTGCACCCATAACATTCGGTGGATTGACCGCCTTGTCAGTCGAAATCATGACCATCTTAGGTACTTTGGCCTCATCAACAGCCTTGGCAACATTGTAAGTCCCGAGGATATTGTTCTTGAAGGCTTCTTTTGGATTGCGTTCCATCATCGGAACGTGCTTGTGGGCAGCAGCATGGTAGACAATGGCTGGTTTGTACTGCTCAAACACCTGCAAGAGACGGTCATAGTCCTGAATATCTGCAATGACAGGAACATAATCAATCCCTTGGAACGTACGAATCAATTCATGATAAACGAGGTAGATAGAATTTTCGCCATGCCCAAGCAAGATGATACGTTCTGGATTGAAGCGGCTAACCTGACGACAAATCTCTGAACCAATCGAACCACCAGCTCCTGTCACCAAGATGGTCTTGCCTGTAATCTCAGTACCCAGACGCGATTCGTCGAGACGAATTTCCTGACGGCCCAAAAGGTCTGTGATATCAATTTTTTGGAAACCACTACCTGGTTGATGGAGTCCTTGAACGACTGTCTCAACCTTAGGCATCTTGTAACATTTGACGCCTAGTTTATTACACATCTGTAAGATGCGTTCGTACTCTGAGGGATCAAGCGAAGGGATGGCTACGATGACACGCTCGATTTGGTGACGTTTAGCCAATTCAGGCAGATTGTCATAGGAGCCCAGAACTGGGATGCCACCTAGTTTTTGTCCCTTTTTCTTTTCATCGTTATCCAATATCCCCACTAGCTCAAGGTCGCTAGTTGGATGTTGATAGCTGTTCATAAAGAGGGCACCACCATCACCAGCACCAATCAAGAAGGTCCGACGATGCTCTCCATCTCCACTACCTTTTTTACGTTTGGAATAAATCAACTGCCAAGTGATACGAGGAAGCAAGATGAGGAAGGTACTCAACAAAATGAAGAGTACGATGAAACGGATAGAAAACAATGGAAGGAAGGCATAGCAGATCCCATAAGAAAGAACACTGCTGAGCATCACTCCGAAAAAGATTTTCATAAAATCTGTAATCTTGCTATAACGACTGATACTAGCATTCAGCCCCCAAAAAGCAATCATGATTTGATAGAGGAGGAAGGCTAAAAGAGTGTAGATTACATAATCCACAGGCGCAGGATTTATAAGGCCATAAAACAAGATATAAGATACGATGATGGAAACCACCATACTCAGAATATCGAATATCCCCCAAAACACTTGTTTTTGCTGTTTATTTAAAATTTCAACCAGATCAATCACGTAATCTGTTAGTTTTTTATTCATAGGAATTTACTCCCCCTTAAAAGAGTCAGATGATACTGTTGTTATGATAACCTGAATCATTCAGTCTATCGGGGCTTACTTTCTCTTTCTTAAAAGTTTGACGAAGATAAACTGACGTACAAAGCCTGGACAAAGTGCAACAATTGCCTGAATGGCTACACTTTTAGCATATTCCATGTAAGAAATTTGCCCTCGCTCAAGCATCCGTTGGCGAGCTTGACGATAGAGTTTAAGGTAACGCAAGCCACCTCGACGCTCAAACATCCCTGCACCAACACGAACCTTACACAAGATTTGATCCAAGTTCCCAGTCTTGGCACCTGCAGCAATCATATTGAGCCAAAGGAGGTCATCCTCCATGTAAAGGCCATCTTCATAGTTACCCGCCTTGAGGACCATGTCCTTTTTGAACATGACTGTCATATGGTTAAAGGCGCTTCTCATTCTCTGATAAGCCACAATGTCTGCATGTTGTGTTGGGACACGACGATAAGATACAATCTCATCTGGATTGTCAATGAACTCCGCGATATGCCCGCCTAAGAGATCGAGATCTTCTTTCTCCATTAGCTGAAGCTGTTTCTCAAAACGATCCGGAACGGCTAAATCATCCGTATCCATGCGGGCAATAATGTCATACTGGCACTGTAAAACACCGTATCGAAGAGCCAAGCCTAAACCTTGATTTTCTTCTAAGGGGCACCGTTTAACTGGAATGTCTGACTGAGCTTCCACTTCATCTAGCACCTGATAGAGGTCGGGTGTGAGCGGCCCGTCCTCAACAAGAACAAGTTCGCTCGGTTTCAAGGTCTGGTTTTGAACACTTTTGATAGCATCTCTTAAAAACGTCGGATTTTCCTTTACATAGACCGACATCAAGACGCTGATTTTTTGCTTTTCAGGCACAGTTTTTCTCCAATGTATAGATTTCCTTCCACTATTTTATCACAAATTCTCCTAGTTTCCTATTTTTATATCAAATCAAGGAAAATTCTAGTAAAGAAATCCGTCCCTTTTCACTTTATTTTCACTTTCATTGATTGACCTGTCTTGGCTGTCATTACTTGACATTATAAGGAAAAAACCTTAAAATAAGCTGTTATTAAAATCATCCTATCGAGGTTTTTATGAAAAAACAATCACTCTTTTTTGTTCTAGGAATTGTCTTAATCGGGACTGTTTTACGCTCTCCTTTTACTGCTCTTCCAACCATTTTAGGAGATATCGCTCAGGGACTAGGAGTGGAGGTCAGCTCTCTTGGAATTTTAACCAGTCTCCCTCTCTTGATGTTTGCTCTTTTCTCTGCTTTTGCGAGCCGCTTGGCACAAAAAATCGGGTTGGAACATCTCTTTACTTACTGTCTTCTCCTCTTAACTGTTGGCTCTGTCATTCGGATTTTCAATCTTCCCCTTCTCTATCTAGGGACCCTAATTGTGGGAGCAAGCATTGCGATCTTCAATGTACTCCTCCCAAGTATGATCCAGGCAAATCAGCCTCAAAAGATTAGTTTCCTAACAACTCTCTATGTCACTGCCATGGGAATTTCGACAGCCATCGCTTCTTATCTTTCGGTCCCTATCACCCAAGCTAGTTCTTGGAAGGGACTCATCCTCGTTCTCAGCTTTCTCTGTCTGGTCACTCTGCTAGTCTGGTTACCAAATCATCACCACAACCACCACCTAGAAAGCCAAAAAGAAAAGCAAGTCAAAGAGAATATTCTAAAAAGTAAAGATGTCTGGGCTATCATTATCTTTGGCGGGCTTCAGTCCTTGCTTTTTTATACAAGTATGACCTGGTTGCCAACTATGGCGGTTAGTGCTGGTATTTCTAATAGTGATGTGGCTCTCCTTGCTTCTATCTTCTCACTGATCAGCATTCCTTTTTCCATGACTGTTCCAAGTCTGACGACTCGTCTATCAGATGGTTACCGTCGAATCATGCTGGCAATTATCTCTATCGCTGGTATGATGGGAATTGCCATGCTCTTGTATCCAGCCAATAATTTCCTCTACTGGTTAGTCGTCCATCTCTTGATTGGAACGGCCTGCAGTGCCCTCTTCCCCTACCTCATGGTTTGCTTTTCTCTTAAAACCAGTTCTCCTGAAAAGACAGCTCAGCTATCAGGACTAGCGCAAACTGGAGGCTACATCTTAGCAGCTTTTGGTCCTACCTTGTTTGGTTACAGTTTTGAACTTTTCCAATCTTGGATCCCAGCTGTCCTTGCTCTTCTAGCCATCGATATCATCATGACTATCTCACTCTTTATGGTGGATCGGGCTGAAAAAATCCTCTAAACTTCTAGTTTTTACTAGGAGTTTTTTTATATGTAAAATTTTTACACATATTTCTTGACAGGGCTTTCAACTTGAGATACAATATATTTGAAAAGAGTATATATAAAATTTTTATATAATATAAAGGAGGTTTCCCATGTACTTCCCAACATCCTCTGCCTTGATTGAGTTTCTCATCTTGGCTGTACTGGAGCAGGGGGATTCTTATGGTTATGAGATTAGTCAAACCATTAAGCTCATCGCCAATATCAAAGAATCTACGCTCTATCCCATTCTCAAAAAATTGGAAGCCAGTGGCTTTCTGACCACCTACTCTAGAGAGTTTCAGGGGCGTATGCGCAAATACTACTCCTTGACCAATCGGGGCGTAGAGCAGCTCGTTACTCTAAAGGAAGAGTGGACGCTCTATACCGACACCGTCAACGGCATCATAGAAGGGAGTATCCGCCATGACAAGAACTGACTATCTGACTCAGTTAGAAACCTATCTCAATAAACTGCCTGAAGCTGACCGCATCGAAGCCATGGACTACTTTAAGGAACTATTTGACGATGCAGGTTCAGAGGGCGAAGAGGAACTCATTGCCAGTCTAGGCACTCCAAAAGAAGCTGCCCATGATATCCTCTCTGATCTTCTCGATAAAAAAGTCAATGAAGCCCCTGCTCAAAAGAATGACCGTCAACTGCTACACATTGCCCTCCTGGCCCTGCTAGTAGCTCCTATCGGAATTCCGGTCGGGATCGGCATCCTCATGGCCATCATCGGTATTATTATCGCAGCCGTCTCCGTCATTTTAGCCTTCTTTACCGTCTCTGTGACGGGTATCCTGCTAGGTGGACTCTTTATCGTAGAGAGCTTTAGCGTCCTAGTCGAAGCCAAATCTGCCTTTATCTTGATTTTTGGGGCCGGTTTGCTTTCTATCGGTGCTTCTTCTCTTGTTCTACTGGGTATCTCCTATGTAGCTCGTTTCTTTGGCCTCCTAATCGTCCGCTTGGCACAATGGATTCTTAAAAAAGGAAAGAGAGGTGACAGACATGCGTAAATTGACAAAAGGATTTCTCATCTTTGGTGTGGTTTCTACAATCCTCGGTTTTATCATGATCATTGTAGGCGCGCAGTCCAATGGTATTCAAAGTTTACTTGCCATGTCAAAAGATCCCGTCTATGACAATCGTATCGAAGAAGTGACCTTTGGAAATGAAGTGGAAAAACTTGAGCTAGCTCTTGAGGAACATAGCCTAACCATCACAGAGTCTGTAGATGACAAAATCCACATCACCTATCATCCGTCCGTGTCTGGTCGTCACGATCTGACTACTGGCATGAGTGACAAAACACTAAGCGTCACTGACAAACAAGCCTCCCAACATCGCTTTCTAGGTTCAGGAATCGAAGGCCTACTTCGTATTGCCAGCAATTATTCTCACCGTTTTGACGAAGTCATTCTCTCCCTCCCTAAAGGAAGAAGGATGCAAGCTATCACCGTCTCAGCCAATCGTGGACAAACCAATATTCGTCAAGCCAATCTTGAAAATGCGACAATCAAAACAAAAGGCTATCTCTTAAGAATAACAGAAAGCTCTATCAAGAATAGTACACTAACGACACCTCATATCATCAATATCTTTGATACCGAATTTACAGATAGCCAGGTCAAGACGGAAAGGGAACACATCTATGCTGAGAATATCAAGGTCCACGGCAAGGTTGAGCTAGAGGCCCATTCCACTCTAAACCTCATTCTCTCCCAGAAAGAGACTGACCGTATCAATCTAGATCTTTCTTCTCAGCATGGTGGTATCTATCATAAACCTAAAGAAGAACATCGTGGACAAAAAGAGAATGAACTTGCCAACCCCTACAAGACAGACAAAGCAGATGTCAAGGACCTGCTCATTGCAAAAGCCAACCAGGATATCTACCTACCTAAAGAAGAGCACTCTTCTCCATCTAGAAATCATTGACAAAAACGCTTTCATCTGCTAGTCTAAAGATAGAAAACGACCATAAAAAAGGAGGTTCCACCATGACACAAGAATGGTTTGAAAGTGCCGATCTTGAGAAGAAATCACCTCAGACAAAATCAGAAATCCAGCCCAACGAGCCTGAGACTTCAGAAACTGTGGAGACCGAACTACAAGTAAGCCAAGAAACATCTGTCTCACCTAAAGAGTCGGAAAGGCATGAGGAGGAAACTCCCGAAATGATTGAAGAAGCCCAAACCAAGGAAGAGGGACAAGGGAAAGCTGAAGAGGAGCACAAGCAAGAAAACCCTGCAAAAGAGAAAAGCATCCTCAGCAAGGCTTTAGAAAGCCCCTATATCCCAGATATTGACCCTCGTAAAACAGCCCGGTTCAAAGAAGAAATCGCACTATTTTGGACTTGGTTGCTGGATGCTATCCAAGAACCAACTGCCAGCAAGAATACGGACCAAAAGCATCGTTACAGTGTCTTTGCCCTGCTCACCTTGCTGTCTTCGATTAATCTTTTCTTTAGTATCTATCATATCAAGCACCTCTACTACGGCTATATGGCATCTATTGCCAATAGTTTACCTAACCAGCTCCCTCCTTTAAATCTCTTTGCTGGACTCTCCATCTTGGTCGCTAGCGCTCTATTTTACTTTTCCATCATTCTGGGAGGCTTTACTGTCCGACGTGTGCTGGATCAGGAGAGCGACTTCACATTCCAAGAAGCCTTCGATCGGTATAGCCGACTCTTTGCTATTCCACTTGTCCTAACGGCTCTAGCAAGTTTCTTTGCACTCTTTGGTGGCTTACGATTTGCTGGTATCCTCACTCTTCTAAGCCTGGCCATCATTGCCCTTGGAAATCTCTTTGTGATTAGCAAGCCAAGTAAGACCAGTAGCCTTGACCCATTTTATCGATTCTTACTAGCTGTCTTACTTGATGGTGCTATTCTCTTACCCTTCTTCATTGCAGAGCTCGCGCTGACAGTTGACTACCTTCGCATCCTGACATTCTTCTAATCAAAATCCCTGCCATTTGTTAATGACAGGGATTTTTATTCTTACTCTTTTTTGGACAAGGCCTACTCGATGCTTGCCAATTCCTCAAAATCTTTTCCCAAAATGGCTTGTACTTCCAATTGATTGGCATCTAGTTGATGGTAAAATGCTGTTGGTAGTGACTCTAGGAATTTTTCATAATCCAAGCGAGCGATGGATTCGTAGTCTTCTGCTTTGGACCCATCACCAGAAATCGTCACTAGGTCAATCTCCCAAATAAGCTCCTTGCCTGCCAGCTGCTCCGTATAAGGAGCTGGTACAAAGGGGTCCTTTGGCAAAATCGTCTTGACTCCCTGGGCTAGGTGATAGATACCGTACACCTTGCCTTGAGCATCCGGGTAAAATTTCACACTGGCAAGGTAGGCATCAGATCCTTGAACCTTCTTTACCAGCTCTTCAAAACGTGCCAATCCATCCTCAGCCAAAAAGCTCTCGAGGTATTCCTTATTGAGATAGATAGGGGTCAAGAGCCCTTGGCAATAGACTAGACGAGCCGCTTTGTCAGATAGATAATGCTTGACCGTTTCTCGGAAATAATCTTCAAAGTCAAACCCTTCTAGCCCTACTACTGCCTCACCCAACTTGTTTGATAGGGCTTGGAGGAGAGCTTCTACAATCTCCCAGTCCGCTCTGGTAAGGAAGTCTGGAATCACCACTTGATAGCCTTTTCGGCTATCCGCATAGTTCACCTTGAAGAGAAATTGCGACTGACCTACAATCCCACACTCGATATACTCGAGACGATTGAGGGGCTGACGGAGATAGACCGCATCATAACTGTGTGACTCCAAGCCCTCCACCAAGGCCAAGATAGACTTGGCAGTCAAGATCTCCTGTTGTCCTAGAATGCTTTCTTTATTTGGGATAAAAAATGTTTTCGCCATAACTGGCCTCCTTTGAAATCGTTTACATATAGTATAACCTATTTTCCTGAAAGATACAGAAACAAATTTTAGATTTTTAGATAAAAAGCATAGAAAAACAGCCCCTGAGGAGCTGTTTGATGTTATACAGTAGCGACTTGATCCAAGCTTTCACCGATAGCTGCTAGACGCTCGATCACTTCTGCTTGTGTCAATTCATTTTCTGAGACGTAGCGGTTGCGTGGGTGAACACGGCACTCGTGTGAGCATCCACGAAGGTACTTGTCTTCATTTTCTTCTGATGTTAGGATACGACGGTTACAGAAGGGATTTCCACAGTTGACATAACGTTCACATGGTGTTCCATCAAACCAGTCTTTTCCTACAATGGTAGGGTTGACATGGTTGACATCAACTGCGATACGCTCGTCAAAGACGTACATTTTCCCATCCCAAAGCTCACCTTGAACTTCTGGGTCTTTACCGTAAGTTGCGATTCCTCCATGCAATTGGCCAACATCTTTGTAGCCTTCACGCACCATCCAGCCTGAGAATTTCTCACAGCGAACGCCACCTGTACAGTAAACCACGACACGTTTGTCCATGAATTTTTCCTTGTTGTCACGGACCCATTGTGGCAACTCACGGAAGTTGCGGATGTCTGGGCGGATAGCCCCACGGAAATGTCCTAGGTCGTACTCATAATCGTTACGTGTGTCAAGGACCACTGTATCTTCGTCAAGAAGGGCTTCTTTGAACTCTTTTGGAGACAAGTAAGCACCTGTAGTTTCAAGTGGGTTGATGTCGTTGTCAAAATCGTTGTCTTCCAAACCAAGGTGGACAATTTCTTTCTTGTAGCGAACAAACATCTTCTTGAAGGCTTGTTCACTTTCTTCGTCAATCTTGAACCAGAGGTCTTCCATGCCTGGGAGGCTGTGAACGTAGTCCATGTATTTTTGAGTTGTTTCATAATCACCTGAAACGGTTCCGTTAATTCCCTCGTCAGCGACTAGGATACGGCCTTTAAGGCCGATTGATTTACAGAAAGCCAAGTGGTCTGCAGCAAATTGCTCTGCATTTTCAATTGGAGTATAGAGGTAGTAAAGTAAGACACGAATATCTTTTGCCATAAGATTTGTTCTCTTTTCTATTCTTAAATTTTCAGAATTTTTCATTCAACTATACTAGTATACCCACTTGGGAAAACGAATGCAATTTATTTGACCGGAAATTATATAGAGAGACCTGCCACTGCACTTCATCAGTAACCATAGCGAATCGCAGATAATTCTCTCAATTTCTTTATCTGCTCAGTTTGACTTTCTGACAAACACAGCTTGTTGTCAATCAACACACGTGAGATGTCAACGTTCATTTGGCTTAGAATAAATGGAGTAGAGGTTCCATCGTCCTTTAATCGTTTTTTATAAATCACTAACTGATTTTTCAAGGGAGCAAGTTGAGGCGCAGCCTTTATATCTTCCAATAGATGATCAATGATGGTCATGGCTTCACAACGTCTTTCGCTTCCTCCAGCAAACCATTTTAATGGTGTCATACTTATTTTCCTCCTTAAATTGAAAAGCTATCATTCCTAACTCTCGTACCAATATTTTACCCAAATACCCTATGTAAAAAAGTCAGCAAAAATGGTAATGTTGCGAAAATATTATTAATCACATGCACCGCATAGGATGGATAAATGCTCTTGGTATAGAGGGTCAAACCAGCAAAGATGATTCCAGATGTTGCAAAGACGAAGATATCTAACAGACTAGGAAAGTTTGAAAAATGAGGGAGAGCAAATAAAATGGACGGAAGGAGCAAATCAAGACCAAATCTCGAATCTTTAAAAAAGGCGTGTTGCAGTAATCCTCTATAAATCAACTCTTCCATCAGCGGTCCCAAAAAGAATAGGGATATGTAGATACCCAATTCGGCAAAGTTAGTCCCACTATAACCAATCAATACAGCCCAACCTTCCGCAGTTGACTGAACATGTTTAGCTGTCTGAACGTTAAAAGAGATCTGGAGCACTACCACTAATACTGTCAAAATCGAATACCAAAGCCATTTTTCTCTCGGCACACGAAAGAGATAACCATGCCCTGTCTTAACCAGAATCCAAATCAGGACTCCGATAAATAGCAAACTCAAGATATTTTGAATCCAGAAGAAATTGCCAATCTGGGAAGAAAATTGCCAATAGTTTTGGACAATAAGCGTCAGCTGAGAAAGGCCAAATACGAAAAATAGGTAAGAGAAGACAGCACTCATTTTGAAAAGAAGGCGATATTTTTTCATAATAAATCCCCTATAGATGTATGTGTATCACATCGCAGAAACCCTCAGAACCACTGTTTTCATTTTTACATCCTAAAAATCACTACCTCCCCTAGAGAACTAAGGAAGGCAGTGATCACATTTTTAGGAATTAGGAATGAATACACGAAATCAATCGAGCTTATGATTTTTTGTTTTTCAAAAATTCGTCGTATTGTTTTTGCATTTCGTTCAATACTTTTTCGTAGGCACCTTCAGATTTCAATTTTTCCATCAATTCTGGAATAGCTTTATCTGGGTCTACAGTACCAGTGTTGATAGCTGTATCGAATTGTTGCATTGTGTTAGAAATTGCTGAGATTTCAGATTTCACATTGTCAGTGTTAAAGATGAATCCAAGTGCTGGAGATTCTTTAGCTTCTGCCAATTGTTTCTTAGAATCTTCGATTTGTTGGTCTGTAACGTTTTCGTTGATGTAAAGAATCCAGTTGTTACCAGTGTTCCATCCACCCATGTGAGTATTTCCTTTGTAGCCATCAAGGACGCGTACACGGTTTTCTTTACCTTGAATTTTTTCCCAGTTCTTGCCTTCTGGACCGTAAACAAGACCGTTCAAGAGTTCTGGGTTCGTGTTCAAGAGATTCAACACTTCCATTGATTTTTCTTTGTTCTTAGAGTTGTTTGAGATAACAAAGTTGGCAACTTGTGTTGTTTGGTTTTTCTTGATAAAGTTAGTGATTGGTTTGATTTGGATATCTTTGTTAGCAACGCGTGAAAGCAAGCTGTTACCGTAGTCAGCTGGTCCTACTGTTTCTTCACGAACAAACCAAGTATCTTGTTGAAGGTCAAATGAAGTGTCGCTTGTTGCTACGTCTTTTGGAATGTATCCTTCTTCATAGAATTTGTGAAGAGTCTTCAAATGTTCTTTGAAACGAGGCACTTCGTAACGGTTTACGATCTTAGTAGTGTCTCCTTCAAGGTCAATAACAAATGGAAGTCCGTTTGGTACTGGGTAGTCAAAGTTATCAGATGGGATAAAGTTCTTCGTAACCGCAAATGGTACTACGTCTGGAGCTTTTTCTTTGATTTGTTTCAAGACTGGCTCAAGTGTTTCGTATGAAGTTACACCTGAAATATCGATACCGTATTTAGCAAGAAGAGTTCCGTTGAAGGCAAAGTTTTGAGATGATGCAACGTTAGCTGCAACTGGCACTGCATAGATCTTACCGTTTACAGTGTTCCCTTTGATGTAAGCTGGGTCAAGTGCTTTGTAAAGCTCTGCTCCTTCTTTTTTATACAATTCTGTCAAGTCAGCATAAGCACCTTTTTGAGCATTTACGACATAGTTAGATGCAAATGCGATATCATAGTTTTCACCAGATGATGTGATAACAGACATTTTCTTATCATAGTCACCCCATCCAAGGTATTGGATATCCAATTTAGCACCGACTTTTTCTTCGATGATTTTGTTTGCATTTTCTAGCAATTCATCCAAGTTATCTGGTTTGTCACCGATTTGGTACATTTTGATGACAGGTTTTTCACCTGAAGTAGTATCTGCAGCTTTTTTGTTGTTACCTGTAAGGTTTCCACAAGCAGCAAGACTTGCAGCCAAAGCGACTACGCTAGCAGATGCAAAAGCATATTTTTTCCAGTTTTTCATGATAAAAACTCCTTTTTTTATTTTTAAACTTATAAACGATTTAATGATTTTTAACTTCAATCGCTATGATGAAGTTAGGAAGGGAGAAACGGTGTTTCTCAGCAAGTGCTATTCTTTGACACCACCGATCGTCAACCCTTTAACAAAGTAGCGTTGGAAGAATGGATACAGAATCGCGATTGGAAGGGTTGCAACAACAACCATGGCCATACGACCTGTTTCTTTTGGAAGAGCGACTCCCAGTTGGCCAGATAGGCCGACTGCTTTTGCAATGTAGTCCATATTTTGTTGGATTTGCATGAGCAAATATTGCAATGGATACAAGTTATCACTCTTGATGTAAAGAAGGGCGTTGAACCAGTCGTTCCAGAAACCAAGAGCTGTCAAAAGCGTGATGGTTGCGATACCTGGAAGTGACAATGGCAAACAGATCTGGAAGAAGATCCGAGCTTCACTGGCACCATCAATACGAGCAGATTCGAGAATGGCTTCTGGAATGGTCTTCTTGAAGAAGGAACGCATCAAAATGATGTTGAATGGTGAGAGAAGCATTGGAACAATCAAGGCCCAAACGGTATCACCAAGTTGAAGCAGGCGAGTGACCACAATATAGCCTGGTACCAAACCAGCGTTGAACAACATACTAAGAAGAGCGAAGATTGTGAAGAATCTGCGGTACTTAAAGGTTGTCCGTGAGATAGCGTAGGCATAAGTTGTCGTGATGAAGACGTTGGTCACTGTTCCGACTACGGTTACAAAAACTGAGATAAAGAGCGCTTGGAGGATCTTATCTTTAAACTGAGCTAAGAACTGGAATCCGTCTACACCAAATTTCGAAGGGAAAAAGCTATATCCATACTGGAGGATGCTCTTTTCATCTGTCACCGAAATGATGATAACGAAGATAAAGGGCAAGATACAAGAAAGAGCGATCAAACCAGAGATGATACTAAAGAAGATATCTGCTTTCTTACTGAAGGAGTGAATGCCGACATTATCAATTTTTTCTTTTTTAATTTTCTTTTCTGCCATATTCTCCTCCTTTCTAGAACAAAGCTGAGTTTGGATCGACTCGTCTTGCAAGCAAGTTTGATAGGATAACCAGAATCAAACCGACAACGGATTGGTAAAGACCGGCTGCTGAAGCCATACCGATATCTGCTGTCTGAGTCAAACCATTAAAGACATATACGTCCAAAACGTTGGTTACATTGTAAAGCTGACCAGCATTGTGTGGGATTTGATAGAAGAGACCAAAGTCTGCACGGAAGATATTTCCGACTGCAAGGATGGTCAAGACTGTCACAAGTGGAGTCAACTGAGGAATGGTTACGTTGCGAATGCGTTGCCACTTGCTCGCCCCGTCCACTGTTGCTGCTTCGTAGTAGGTTGGGTCAATTCCCATGATCGTCGCATAGTACATGACACTGCTATATCCAAAGCCTTTCCAAATACCTAGGAAAAGGAGAAGGTATGGCCAAATGCCTAAGTCAGCGTAGAAGTTGACTTCCTTCATGCCAATGGATGTTAGGAAATGGTTGAAGACCCCTTTGTCAATGTTTAGGAAGGCATCTGTAAAGAAACTGATGATAACCCATGACAGGAAGTAAGGGAACAACATAGACGTTTGGAAAATCTTAACCATTCTCTTAGAGCGAAGCTCGCTGAGGATGATGGCAATCCCTACTGATACAATCAAACCGATAAAGATAAAGCCAAGATTGTAGAGAACGGTATTTCGAGTGATGATAAAGGCATCTTTTGAACTAAACAAGAATCTGAAATTATCTAACCCGACCCATTTACTATTCACAATACTATCTATGAAACCATTACTGGTCATATGGTAGTCTTTAAAGGCGACCACATTCCCAAATACTGGAATGTAAAAGAATAGAATCAACCAGAGCGCCCCTGGTAAAACCATCAAGAGAAAGATCCAGTTATCTCTCAAGGTCTTTGAAAACTTTTTCATAATTTCCTCCCTTTTTATTCCTAAAAACTGATTTCATCGAATTTTTAGGTTTGATAACGATTACATTATTAGTATACTCCTATTTGAAGGCTAGGTTAAACTACTAATTATAGAAAAAACTCCACAAATTATTTTTTGTGGAGAAGTTTTTTATAAGAAATAGGTTTCACGAGAAACACTCTGACTCGGAAAAAATGCCTAAGTCGTATAAATCGTCGATGCGGTCGCAATAGTGTGCCACTGGTTGGCTGTAGTTGCTGCGAAGTCCTTGTCTGCGTAGAAGTCAGTAAATGGTAGGATCACGACTTCTAATTCTTCGATGCGGACAATCTGACCTGCCAGATAAGCCTCGATGCGGCTTTCTGCTCGCTTGATGCGTTGCAAGAGTCCGCCCATACGGATATCAACCGTATCCAAACCAAAGACCTTGTTTTCTTTCAACCATTGGTGGCTAAAGAGGGCATGGAAGTTTTCAATCTCGCTTCTAAGTTTTGGTAATTCTTGCATGGCGATTGCTTGCAGACCTTCTTTATCGTTTGTTTGGTAGACCTGACGAATGCGTCGTCCCACATCCACTTTACTACTTAAAATCTGGTTCAACTGGGCCTGAGTTTCAAAGAGATAAGCATAGTTTCCAGCTTTTTCTTTGATTTCAGCAAGCGTCTCAGCTGCCTGAGCAAAGTGGGGTTTGTCCTGTTCAGGTGTCATGTGTCGATCAAGAATCGGACAGAGAACATCCTGATAAAAGACATAGCGGTTGGGATTGATCCCGCTGAGATTGCCTGGTAGGTCTGGCAAGAGGTTGGCAAGGTCAATCTGCATAAATTCCTCAACCGATAGACCCGTATTGGTCTTGAAGTGTGCAGACAAACGGTCTAGGTCATTGCGGTAGCTGAGTTCTGCCCAGATTTGCAGACTTGGTAGGATAGAGAACTGAGCAGTTTCTCCACCATTGTCCCCCCAACCCGTTACAATGACTTCTTTGATGTCATTAGCACGACAGGCTTTGTTGGCTTCAAGAGCAATAAGACGGCTGAAATGGTTGTGTGGGGTAAAACCAATCCACTTCCAAGCACCACCTGCAAAGGCTATATCTTGGCTAATCTTGTGGTGATTACGGAAATTACGATTGTACTTTTCTTCGCTATCTTGGTAATAATCCCAGTAAACCAAGGTTACACGATCTTTGAGACGGTCTAGGTAAACACGAGTTTCCTCAGGAATTTCCACATCACGGTCGTACTGGCCATCTGCTGACATGAGTTTGAAGAACATGTCACTCCACATTTGGCAGTGGAAACCATACTTATCGGCAATATCCAGCACGCGCTCCAAGTGTTGACACATGAGGAGACTACGGTCCACAACACCGTTCAAAATGAGGTAGCGCCCCAAACCAACCAAGTGGGCTTCGTCCATCCCGATATTGACCTTGCGAGTCTGCAGTTTAGATAGAGTGGCAAACATGCCATCAATCAAATCATAAACCTTTTCTTCACCGATAAGGAGAATGTCCTCCACATCACGAAGTTCCTGCACTCCTTTGACACCCCATTTGACGAAGGCTGACAAGTGGGCCAAGGTCTGGATGCAAGGCACAAAGGTCATGTCAAACTGCTGAGCGTAGGCTTCGATTTCCTGCAACTCCTCTGCTGAGTAGGCGCCACGGAAGTAACCAAAATAAGGCTGCCCCTCAATCTGGTAGGTATCTTCCATGTAGAGTTCAAAGGTCGAGTAACCCATGAGAGCCAAGACTTCAATCATCTGTTTGGCAGAAGCGACATTCAAAACTGCATTTCGCGAACAGTCTGCCATGTAGGCCAACTCTTCGTAAGCAGCTTGTTCTTCAATCTCTACCTTATCACCTTCTACTAGAGCTGTTGCCAACAAGGACAAGGCGCGATAGAGTTGGTGAGGTTTGCGATAGGTTAGTTGATAGTGTCCACCTTGACCTATAATCGAGATAGACGTTTGGTCAGACTGAGCGACTGCAACTTCCACATCTGGTAAAGAGATACGCTTTGTCAGCAAGTCGATTGCCTGAGTTTGTTTGGGACTAAGTCCTGTAAATCTTACCATTGGTTTTCCTCCTGTAGCCAGTTGACTAGGGCACCGTAGAGATTGGCGTCTGCGTGATAGGTGCAGGCCTGGATAACTGGAGTGATGGTATATTCTTCGTAGCTTTCGACAAATTCATCGACAGCCTTTTTGACGCCTTGGATAAAGTCTGGATTCTGACTGATAGAGCCCCCCAGACTAATGACATCTGGATCGATCAGATACTGGATATTAAGCAAGCCTTGCGCCAGATTACGGTTCATGCGCAAAATAGCTTCTTGACAAAGAGCATTGCCAGCTGCGGCCTCTTGGTAAATCTTGCGACCGTCCCAGTCAGTCTGACCAGATTTTTCAATCACGTATCGAACCATGTTTCCTGTAGAGGCTAGTAGCGACCAGTTGTTGAGCTTTTCCGCAGGCTCGATAGTTGTCATATAGCCAAACTCTCCCCCCAAGCCATGACGACCTCGGTGAAGCTTGCCATTGATAATCATAGCTCCGCCAATTCCTGTCCCAATAACGACACAGGCTGCATTTTCAATCTCTGGGTGAGCCAGCAGTTCACTAAGTCCAACACAGTTGGCGTCATTTTCTAGATGGACAGGTAGCTGATGATGAGCAAAGGCCTCATACCAAGAAAAGCCATGGATGTAAGGTACGGCACTGATTCCCTCAATCACACCTGTTTCTTGATTGACCGCGCCTGGAACGCTCATAGCAATGCCCTTATAATCTTTCTCCGACAGACGTTGGTCTAGCCATGCCAGTAAATCTTCTAGGGTTTCTGGTGTCGGTGTACTTGTCTTATCTAGTATTTTTCCATCAGGAGTCAGACTGGCAAACTTAATCCCAGTCCCTCCGATATCAATGGTTGCAATGGTCATTGTTCTTTACCGTAAAAAGGGGCGAATCAGCAGTTAGTTCTTACTTTTTCGCCCCTCCTTTCTATCTCATAGTATTAGTTATCAAACACTTTAAAACTATTAAATGTCTTCTTTTTTAATCAATTCTGTACGAATTTCTTGTGGTGCTAAAATTCCTGAATGAACTGGATATGGGCGTTCTAGCAAATCCAAAATGGTTTGTTGGTGTTCTGATATACGCACATTTTCTTGACTCATATTGTAGTAACGAAGGACATATCCTTCTTCATTTTCAGCCACTTTAAAGGCTGTCGGGCAGACTTGTGGCAAGCTGAGCACCGCATGGCTCAAGAGGCTACCAGTCGCTGCCACACTTCCTTCTTGTTTAGCAACTTGAAGACTAGTGAATGGTGTTTGGAAGGCTTTGGCACGACGGAAGGCTGAGAAGCGTTCCCCTGCTTGGTGGCATTCAAGAGCAAACTCGACTTCAAACTCACGCAAGCACTGAGCCTCTGGTGTTGGGAAGTAACCCCAGTCACCTAGCTCACCTGAGGCACGAAGAATGGTCACTGCAATGGTGTCGTCTCCAAGGATTTCATACTCGTGCAGTCCTTTATTAGCCACCGTCACCCCTTTTTCATCATCATACAGGCTGACGAAGGCTTGTTGGTGTTGAGGATTTTCAGGATTTTCCCAAGAAGCAGCTGGTTTGTTTGGTCTTGTCACCACCTCATAGATACTTTCAGAGTCATTGCTTGGACGAGTGTTATGAGTCTTAACCAAGAGACGGATACGGTGGTCCTTGGCTGTGTTAGTAAAGCGAGTCTTGAAACGGATTTGTGGATTGTCAACAAAGACGGTCATCTCTGTTTCAAGAAGAATGCTTGTCAATTCTTCTGAGCGCCCAGCTTCACGCGTCATAAACTCGATGATGCCTCTTTGTTCCGCATCCAGTTTTTCGTCTGCACTTACTGGAATTGTCAATTCATGCTTGAGCAAGATCTTGGCAAAACGAGCTGTATTTTCCAAGACTTCACAGCCTTTGAGTTCTGCGTAGATAGGCTCTGTTCCTTTTGGTTGGAAATAGATGTACTCATTTCCGATGTCACCACGGTCTTCAAAACGAAGAACATCCTCATAAGCTTCATGAGTTGTCTTGTCGTAGACTGTGATATTTTCATCCACACTGACCGTTACAAATGGCGTATCAATCACTCCGTTTTGGTAAATACCGTCACGGTGTTCTTGTTCTCCTTCGAGCAATTGGAAAGTTGTCCAAGAAAGTGGTGCCAGATGAACAGGTACTGTCACGCGCACTTGTCGAGCAATGCGAGCCTGACGGAACTTGTCTTTTGGCAAATCATACTCAAAATTAGCTCCCAAATCTTCGATTTTCGCTTCTACAGCATGCCCCTCCAAGTCTTCGACACGGTAGCTTGGCAAGGTCAAGGCTGCCATCTTCTTATAGCCTTCTGTTGGGTGCAATTCCTTGAAATCACAAACCGCCACATCAATCACTGTGCTGACAGTGTCAACCTTGTCGTGCAAGCCTGTGTTGATGACGGTAAAGAGATGGTCGCTTTGGGCTTCGTGGGTTGCGATTTTGCCCTTCCACTCATTGAGAAGATTGGTCTTAACAAAGTTTCCAACTTGGTTAACCTTGGCAAAACGTGTTTCCATCTCACGGTGAACCTCGTCCACGCTACAGCCACAGATACTGTCATGTGGCGCATTTTGTAGAAGGACTTTCCAAGCATAGGTCAACTGGTCCTTATGGTTGTGGCCGCCAGTGATGACAGTCAATGGTTCCACCACTTGTTCTAGCAGGTTGCTATTTTCTTGGAAGGCTTGTTTGAGGTAAATGCGTGATGAAGAAGTGTTGGCAAGTGTGTACCAGCCATCTGTTTCTTGACTGGTCAACTCACCTGTAACTGTTGATAACTGCTCTGGCAAAGCACTTTCTACTGCATGGAGATAGTCATCAAAGGAACTATGCACAAAGGTCACATCTGGGAAGAGTTCATTGGCCACATGAATGGCTTCACTCAGATTTCGCTGTACAGGCTGGTGGTCACAGCCGTTCATCATCAACCATTGGTTAGTCGAAGCGTAGTCACGCACGTCTGACAATTTTTGTTTCCAAAAGGCCAGAGCTTCATCCTTATCAACTGGAATTTCATTTCCATTACTGTACCAGTTGGCAAAGAGGATACCGAGGACACGACTGCCGTCCGCACCCTGCCAGTACATTTCTGAAAACTGGGAAGTAAACTGCTCATCTTCGAGAACTTGGTTGTCAAATCCAATCGGCTTGACACCACGCCCAAAGGCCGCCACGTGAATGCCTGATTTTTGAAGGATTTGAGGAGCTTGTCCCATATTTCCAAAGGTGTCTGGGAAGTAACCAATCTGGGTTGATTTGCCCCATTTTGCACATTCTGCTTGACCAATCAAGGTATTGCGGACATTGGCTTCACTTGAGATCAAGTAGTCATCCTGCAAGATGTAAAAGGGACCAATTTTAAGTTTGCCCTCGTCAATGTAACGTTGAACCTTATCGCGATTTTCAGGACGAATTTCCAAGTAGTCATCCAGGACAATGGTTTGGCCATCCAAGTGGAAACTCTTGAACTCAGGGTCATTTTCAAAGAGATCAAAAAGATTATCAAACAATTCCACCAACTGCATCCGGTGGCTTTCAAAAGGTAGATACCACTCACGGTCCCAGTGACTGTGTGAGATAATATGTACAACAACATTTTCCATGAGTAAAACCTCATTCTAACTTAAATTTTTTAACGTTTTAAATGTAAATTCGTGATTCTAACAAGAATCGATTGAGCGAAAGTGTGCTCCTTATACTAAATGAAAATCAAAGAACAAACTAGGAAGCTAGCCACAGTCTGCTCAAAGCACTGCTTTGAGGTTGTGGATAGAACTGATGAAGTCAGTAACCATACCTACGGCAAGGCGAAGCTGACATGGTTTGAAGAGATTTTCGAAGAGTATTAGCGAATATCCAGGTAATCCAAGACTAATTCACAGAACATCATGTTGGCCCAAGAAAACCATTCACGTGAGTAAAGCGTTGGGTCGTCCACGTGGAAGCTTTCATGCATGACACCTGTGCCACCATCGCAGGCAACGAGCTGATCGAGTAAGAATTTCTTCTCTGCCTTATCTCTTGTTGTCAAGCCTTGGATAGAGAGGGCAATGGGCCAGATATAGCGATAGAAGGTATGAGAACTTCCGAGACCGCTAGCGTATTCTCCTTGGTAGAAGTATGGATTTTCAGGGCTCAGAATAGTGCGGCGTGTGGCTTGATACACTTCGTCTTCAATGTCGCAATAGCCCAGATAAGGCGCCGCCAGCAGACTTGGTACATTTGGGTCATCCATGATGCTAACATTCCCTAAACCATCCACTTCAAAGGCGTAAATCTTTTCACCCTTGCTGTTGGTTGTGTAGGCGTAATTTTCGATGCCTTCTTGGATTTCAGCTTGCAGGCGTTTAGCGTCTGCCACGATGTTTTGGCTATCAGCTAGATCCAGTTCTGCAAAGATTTCTTGCACATAACCCAAGACTACTACAGCAAACATATTTGACGGAATCAAGTAGCTATACTGACAGCAGTCATCACTCGGACGAAAAGCTGACCAGGTCATACCTGTCACCGCAAAGGCAGGTCCAAAACCATCATTTACCAGAGTATCTTCCTTGCGGTCTGTATCCCGAACGAAACGATAAGGAGAATTGTTGTGGTCTTGTTCCACCGTCCAAAGATGAAGAATTTCCTTGGTCGCTGTGACAAAAGTCTCATCAAACTGACTGGTCTCGCCAGTCTCTTTCCAAAGGAGATAAGCCAGCTGCAAAGGATAGCAAAGCGAGTCCACCTCGTACTTGCGTTCCCAAATCCAGCCATTAAGGTCAGTGTGGTCAGTCTCGTGGTGGCCCTTCCAGTTTTCCTCAATGTTAAAGGAGTTGGCATACGGATCTTTGAGTACTAGGGTCATTTGACGCTTGACCAAACCTGCAATGGTCTGACGCAAGAGAGGATCTTTTTTTGCCACATGCAGGTAGGGTCTAAGTTGGGCTGTCGAATCCCGAAGCCACATGGCAGGAATATCCCCTGTGAGTACAAAGGTTGAACCATCTTCTAGGATCTCAACCGTATTGTCCAAGGTGTCTGTATAGCAACGCTCAAAGACATCCACCCACTCCGGATGGTTCTTGGCCCGCTCTGCTACTTCATCCAGCCATTCTCTAACAATTTCTTTCGAATAAATCATCTTGCAGTTTCCTCTTTCAAACAAGTTTCATGTTCAGTATATAGTTTTTGAGACAGAAAATACATACACAAATGATAGTCATTTTTCTACAAAATTGCTTACTTTCGAACCCCGTATCTAAAGGTCTCATTTTTCTGATATAATGTAGAAAAACAGCTAAAGGAAATACCATGAAACCACTACTTGAAACCATCGATACCCGCTTTGGTACTGCTAGCAAGCATGCCTTTTCTCGGGGAAATACCCTGCCCTACACAGGCGTCCCTTTCGGAATGAATTATTTTGTGCTCCAGACCAGCGATCAGGAGGGAGCTTGGTTTTTCGAACCACATCTGCCCATCTTTCAAGGGATTCGATTAACCCACCAGCCCAGTCCTTGGATTGGCGACTACTCTTGGCTGCTTCTGACACCTGTCACCGGCCAGCTTGGGGGAGATAGCCTCTTTCACCGTCAATCCTCCTATGATATGGATAAGGCCTCTTTCCAACCTCATTATCTGAAGATTTTCTCCCTGCGCTATCAGATTGAAACCCAGCTTACACCGACTTGCTATAGCGCTTCTATTCGCCTAGAGCAAAAGCAAGGTAAAGCCCTCTCCCTCTATCTTCACGCAGCAGATGAACTGACAGTGGAGCAAGTAGATAAGCGAACTCTGGCCCTAAGACAAGAAGGTAAAACAGAGACCAACAAAAGTCCTCTGATACTGTTTACTGCCCTACAAATGAATACAGATATTCTTGCTGTCAGCCAAGAAGAGGGAGACTGGCGAATTGACTTAGCAGACAGTCATGCTGAGATTCAGCTAGCGACTTCTTTCATATCGCCTTCTCAAGCTCTGCTTAATCTACCTCAAGAAGATTTTGATAGCTGTAAAGCAAGTGCAAAAGCAGATTGGGAAGAACTCCTCCATCGTTTTGACGTTATCGAGACTGGAGAGGCTGACCGAACCTTCTTTGACCACTGCCTTTACAGACTCTTCCTCTTCCCGCAGACTTTTTATGAGGTTGATGAATCAGGGAAAGCCATCCACGTGGATCTGGCTACTGGTACTGTCAAGCCCGGTGTCCTCTTTAGCAACAATGGTTTCTGGGATACCTTCCGCACCACCTTCCCCCTCTTTGCCCTTGTCATACCAGAACACTATCACCGCTTTTTAGAAGGTTTCCTCAATAGCTACCGCAATACTGGTTTCCTGCCAAAATGGCTGGCCCCAGACGAGCATGGCATGATGCCTGGTACTCTATTGGACGGCATTATCGCAGATAGCGCCTGCAAGGACATGGCTATCGATTTGGAAGAAAAACTCCTCCAAGCCATGCTTGAAACAGCCAGCAAGTCCGACCCTCTCGGCATCAATGGCCGTCACGGATTAGCCCAATACCAAGAACTGGGCTACCTCTCTACCGACTACCACGAAAGCGTCAGTCATACCCTAGACTACGCCTATAGTGACTTTTGTATCGCCAGCTGTGCCGATAAGCTAGGGAAAATAGACATAGCTGAAACCTACATGGATACGTCCCAAAATTACCGCCATCTATTTGACACTGAAACAGGCTACATGCGAGCGCGAGACAATCAAGGAAACTTTCGCCCTGACTTCTCTCCTTATAGTTGGGGACGCGACTACGCTGAATGCTCTGCCATTCAAGCGACTTTAGGGGTCCTCCACGACATCCCAGGTTTGCGACAACTTATGGGCGGAAAAGAAGCCTTTAGCAACTATCTTTTGAAAGCCTGTCAGGATGCTCCCCTCTTTGAGACGACTGGTTATGGTTACGAGATTCATGAAATGAGCGAGATGGCAACAGCTCCCTTTGGACAACTCGCCATCTCTAACCAGCCTAGCTTCCACATACCTTATCTCTTTCGCTACAGCGACTACACTGACTACACTGCTCTACTCATCAAAACCTTGCGTCAGAAAGCCTTTCACCCCAGCTGGGAAGCCTATCCTGGCGATGAGGACAATGGCAGTCTCTCTGCTTGGTACATCTGGTCAGCTCTTGGATTCTACCCGACCTGTCCAGGCAAACCAAGTTACGATCTCGGAATTCCTCTCTTTGACCACCTCCGTATCCACCTAGCTAAGGAAAATAAATGGCTGGATATCCATGCCGAGCAAAACCACAGCCACTTCAACTTTGTCAAAGAATGCCGATTGGACAAGACCATAGTATCTAGCCTTCAACACCAAGACCTCTTGAAAGCTGAGCAACTGTCCTTCACTCTCAGTTGGTTACCAAATCACTCATAACCAAAAGAACCTTTGCATCGCGCAAAGGTTCTTCTTTTATGAAACCTGGACCTGAAGCTGGTCAACCAGCTGCCCATCTACCGTCAAATTCAGATAAAAATCTAAGCTTTTATCTCCTGAAAAATACAAGGTTGGTAGCGTTAGCCTTTTTTCAGTCTCGCCAACTTGAAACGCAAGGACTTGAATCTCGTCCCGATAGGCGACACCATGCACACCCGTCCCTGGTTGAATCGAAATCTTAGCTTCTAAAGGACTGCTAGATTCTATGCGCTTCACTGTAAAGTGGACATTTTCTCCCTTGGTCACAGCTAGACTTTTTTCTGAGAACTCTAGTTGCTGAACAGCTTCTTTTTTCGACAAGGTGGGTGTTTTATAGAGTGAAATCTTGGTTAACAAAGGCAAAGCCTGTGCCTCTGTAATGGTCACACGTATCTTCTGCGCCTCAACGACTGATCCTCGTAAGAGACGTTTGTAGCCAACAGTATAACCAGATCCAAACTCCTGCCAGACACCATTCAACTCTACCTGAACATGAAAAGCAGCGATGCGTTGCCCCAACTTCAAATCTTCTCTTAACTCAATCACATCAAAAGTTTTAGGTGATCCTAAATCGAGCTCTAATTGGATTGGCAACTCTGCATCACTTGCCCAAGAACTAGCCTCCAGTCCATCTGTCAGATGATGACAAGCAAAGTCTGGTGATAGAGCAGGGCCAGATACCTTGGCTCCCAGAGCTAAATCTTCCCTATAGAGTGTGTCACGGTAGGCAGCAAATTCATACAGTCGCCGGATATCCTTTTCGTCAAAGAGTCCTTCTTGGTTTGGCGGAATATTGAGTAAGAGAGGTGTACCCAGACCCACCGAGTGAAAGTAGATTTCGACCAATTCCTCGAGAGACTTGGGGTCCTGATCCTCATGGTAAAACCAGCCCGGCCGAAGAGAAACATCTGCCTCACCGATTGAAAATAGCGTCCCCGAGGGATCTCCATGCTGTAGATAATCTACTTCCGCCTCAGTCCCCAACTGGTCGGGTTTGACTTTTTGCCACAAGGGATCCCCTGCATAACCTCGTTCATTGCCAATCCAGCGAATACTGGTTCCCTCAGTTGAGAAAATCAAACAATCATCCTGCAAGTCACGAATGGTTTCAAACCAGGTCTCAAACTCATAGTTGACCTTCTGGGCCCCTTCGCCTCGAGCACCATCCATCCACACCTCAGAGAACTTCCCGGCATTCCCATAGGCGGAATTTGACAAGATTTCCTTCAACTGAGCCAGATAGTAGGCATTGTAGTCCGCTTCTCGGTCCACGTGATAGAGGGGACTGTGAGCATCCCAAGGAGACAAATACACTCCCAAATCCATGTCAAACTCAGTCGCAGCTTTGGAAACCTCAAGGAGCAAGTCCCCCTTTCCATCCCTCCAAGGGCTAGCCTTGACCGAATAATCTGTGTAAGCTGACGGATAGAGGACAAAACCATCGTGGTGCTTCACCACCAAAATCAGCTTTTTAAAACCTGTTTCTTTGAGTACCCGAACCCATTCACGCGCATCTAACTTGGTCGGGTTAAAACACTTGGGATCCTCTTGCCCACTTCCCCATTCTTGGTCATAAAAGGTATTGGGGCCAAAATGGATAAAGGCAGCTAGTTCATCCTCTAAATAAGCTAGCTGGGCCTGACTTGGTAATGGTCCATGCGGTTTTATTTTCGTCATCATCTCACATCTCTTTCTCTTGTTCACAAAGTTATCCACAGATTGTGGATAAGAAAATATTCCTAAAAACTAGTTTCTCCAGAATCCAGCTCTTAGACTTGGAAGCTTTCACCCTAAACAGACCTTTGTCAAATAGCTCTGTACTAGGGTTCTGATAGCTCTCTAGCAAGTCACTAATATACGGAACTATTCTTAGGATGCTTCATCGCCCTGGATTATATATCATTTCCCCCTAGACTTATCCACAGACTGTGAATAAACTATTGTTCCAGACTGCTCTCTCCTTGACTATAACAAAAAGCGATAGCAACGTCAAGATGACTAAGATCCCTTCCTAAATCCCCTGAAAAGATTCTATAATTTGTACAATCGTAGCTTTTACATTCTTCAGCTAGTGAGAATCAGCCAATAGATAATGACTTCTTTATCACATTGTGAACAGTACATCTGTGATACTATAACGCCCATAGCCTACTCAGATAATCGTTTCTAGCAAAAAATCCCGCAGATTTGCGGGATTCTCTCTTGCATCAATGCGCCAACATTTCTTGGGCGATTTCTTGACCAGATAGGTTATCTGGGTAGTAGGTTGGCCAGTTATCCATCTCTTCAAAGAGGGCTTCTTGGCTGGTACCTCCAAAGAAGATATGGAAATGTTCTGCTTTAACTGGGGCGATATTGTGGTCACTAAACTGAACATACTTGAACTGTCCAGCATCCGCATCTGTCGCTTCAAAGAGGAAGCGCACGCCACGATTGCCTTTCTTATAAGTCAAGATTTTCTTGCCGACATACTTGTAGGTGAATTTCTTGCTTTGGCCACCTTGAACAAATTCCATAGTGTTATCCGTGATGTTGATTTTGGTCACATCTGTCTGATAGCCTTTTCTATAGTAGGCCTTATACTCCTCCTTGGTCATCTTACCAGTCAACTTAGCCTTGTAGTCAAAGACTTGATCAAAGGTTCCATCCTCAAGGAAAGGATAAACTGACTGCCAGTTGCCTACATAGTCACTCAAGGTACGGTCTTTGACATCTGCATCCTCAAAGTAACCATTGTGAACTGTCTTGGTATTTTCTTCCTTCTCTGGCTCGATTTCTGGTCCTTCTTGGTCCGTTGTCTGTTTCAAAGCCTTGAGGTTTTTCTCCATCACGGAGATATAGTCCTCACCAGCCTTGGTTGCTTCTTCTGTCAGACTTTCTAGCGGATTGAGCACGTCTAGTTTGACACCTGTTTCTTTTGAGAGTGTATTAGCTAGGGCTTGTGAGGCATTTTCTTCAAAGTAGATATAAGAAATCTTGTTTTTCTTGATATACTCTGTCAATTCTGCCAAACGTGCTGCTGATGGCTCTGCATCTGGTGAGAGACCTGAGATGGATACTTGCTTGAGACCGTAGTCCAAGGCAAGGTAGTTAAAGGCAGCGTGCTGGGTCACAAAGCTCTTTTGTTTGGCTTGAGAGAGACCATCTGTGTAGGCCTTATCCAAGACTTGCAATTTTTCGATATAGGCAGCCGCATTCTTCTCAAAAGTCTCTTTTTTATCAGGATAATCTGCTGACAAGCTGTCACGGATATGTTCTACTAGTTTAATGGCGCGTGCTGGTGAAAGCCAAACGTGGGGATCGTAGTCGTGATGGTGACCTTCACCACCATGATCATGCCCTTCCTCTTCTTCTTCACCACCTGGCAAGAGGAGCATATCACCTGTCGCCTTGATGGTTTTCACTTTTTTCTTATCCAAAGACTCTAGCAATTTAGGAACCCAAGTTTCCATATTTTCATTTTCATAGACAAAGGTATCTGCGTCTTGGATTTTGGCAACTGCCTTGGCAGACGGTTCATACTCATGGGGTTCTGTACCAGCACCGATTAGAAGTTCTACATTAGCAGTATCTCCTGCGACTTGTTTGGTAAATTCGTAGACAGGGTAAAAGGTTGTCACGATATTTAGCTTCCCATCTGCCTGTTTTTGATTGGAACAAGCCACTAAAAACAGGGCACATAGACTAGCCAGTAGTAAGCTAATTTTTTTCATTTGATTCTCCTATTTGATAAAACGTTTCAGTAGACTGACTAACAAAAAGACAGCTACAAAGATAATGGTGATACTAGCGCTAGCAGGGGTTTCTGCATAGTAGGAAATATAAAGTCCTGCCACCATTCCCAAAAAGCCAATCGCACTGGCTAGTAACATAACGGATTTGAAGTTTTTCCCCAGACGAAGGGCAATACTAGCTGGCAAGACCATAATGGTTGACACCAAAAGGGCTCCTGCTGCTGGAATCATGAGGGCAATGGCCACCCCTGTCACCATGTTAAAGAGGATAGACATAGTGCGGACAGGTAGCCCATCTACAAAAGCCGTGTCCTCATCGAAGGTCAGGATGTACATAGGACGTAAGAACAAGAAAGTCAAGAGCAAAACGACTGCAGCAATGACAAAGAGGGCAATGACCTGCTCCTCACTGATAGTCACAATCGAACCAAAGAGGTATTGATCCAGACTCATGGAACTCGAACTTTTCCCCTTACTCATCACGATAAGGGAGACTGCAAGCCCTGTCGACATGAGGATGGCAGTCCCGATTTCCATAAAGTTCTTGTAAACCGTACGGAGATACTCCAGAAAGACCGCAGCTATCAAGACAATGACAATGGTCGAAATAGTTGGAGAAATCCCCAAAACCAGACCAAAGGCAACCCCTGACAAGGAAACGTGACTGAGAGTATCACTCATCAAACTCTGACGACGTAAGATAAGGAAGGTCCCAAGAACTGGTGAAAAGAGACTCATAGCAATGACCGCCAAGAAGGCACGCTGCATAAAGTCATAGGATAACAAACTAAGCATGTTCCACCTCCTGGTCGCTTTCGTGAACGTTGAAACAACGCCACGGCGAATCTTGGTTACGAACCAGATGGATATTGCGATCCGCATAGTCCTTGACCTCCTCAGGGTCATGGGTAATCATCAAAACAGCCTTGCCATGATGGTGGGCACTATGGTGCATGAGTTCGTAAAATTCATTTTTGCTTCCAGCATCCATCCCTGTCGTCGGCTCATCCAAGACAAAAATATCTGGGTCAGAAGCAAACATCCGGGCAATCACTGCTCGTTGCTTTTGGCCTCCCGAGAGGGAGCCAATTCGTTTGTCACGGTGTTCCCACATACCAACTGAGTCTAGACTGGCCTTGATATGTTCCTCATCATGAGCATTCAAGCGACGGAACCAGCCCTTTCGCGGATAGCGACCCGACTTGACAAATTCATAAACCGTACTTGGAAAGCCAGCATTAAAACTAGCTATCTGCTGGGGAAGATAGGCTATCCTAAGTTTTTTCCCATGAGTATTTGTCTTTGAGATGGTTACCTTGCCAAATCTTGGCTGCAAGATGCCTAGGCTCGCCTTGATAAGCGTCGTCTTGGCAGCTCCATTTTCACCAGTCAGGGTGACAAACTCCCCACTATCAACACTATAGTTGATATGTTCGAGGACAGGTTCCTTGTCATAATAGAAAGACAAGTCCTCTACTGTAATATACCTCATTATTTGATTTCTCCTACTAAAGCAGTTAAAAACCGCTGAATCACTTCTTGTTCATTTGGAGTAAACTGACTTGCTACTTGTTCATAGGCTAAGAGCGTGTGTTCATGATGATGGTGGTGTTCCTCTGCTACTGGTCGAGCTAGTTCTGTCAGTTGGTAAAAGATCACACGCGCATCCTTTGGATCTCTGGATGTCTTTAACATGCCCTCTTTGACCAAAGACTTGATAGCCTTGGTCACTGCCGCCTGACTGACATTAAGGCGACGGGCCAACTCCGAGTTGGTTAGGGATTCTTTTGACAAGAGCATGAGGATGTGTTCCTGAGTATTGGTCAAGGCAACGTCACTCGTGCAATGCCCGATCAGAATTTCATGCTGGTTCTCAGATCTCAAGATCACCTCGTTTAAAAAATTGTCGATTTCCTGTGCAAGCTGTCTCATGTGTTACTCCTTCCCTAGCTATCTTTTTCGTAAAAAATAGAGATAGCCACCGATTCTTTACTGGTTAATTATATCATAAACCAAAAAAGAGTCAAGGGAAAAAGGCGTAAAAACGTTCCCCTAGACTCTTCTAGATATTAAATTTAACCTATTTTTGTTTTGGTTTTCGGCTCGATAAGATACCTGCCAAACCAGCTACCATTCCCATCAAGAGCAAGAAGATGGACTGTGCACTTCCTGTATTTGGGAGGGCTTTTTCTGAGACAACTGCTTTCTTGCTAAATTGACCTGCCACCTCATAAGTCAATGGCACATTTGTAGTCGCATCGTTAGTAGCCGCATTCGTTTGAGGCGTTTCTACTGGCAGACTAAAAGTTGTAGAATCCACAGAAATCGTCCGTGAGTTTGGATTGATCTTTTCATACTGGGTCAAATCAGCTGTTTTCAGATACTCTTCAAAGGCTGCATCCATAGAAGGACCTTCTTCTCGCGCACCACCTAACATCGTGTAGCCATCGCCACCTGCAGCTAGGAAATCATTGGTTGCAAGATAGTAGGTTTTTGCGAGGTCTAGGAGATCATAACGACCAGTTGTGCGGTTTTTGACCTGGATGGCCAAGACACGTTTACCTGATGGTAGGTTGGTATCATAGTAGACCTTCACACCTGAAACTTGCAAGAAGCCACCACTTGGTTCTAGCAATGGTTGTCCGTTCTCATCCAAGACCTTCTTGCCATCCTTATCGACCTGCAAGATAGAACCGAGTGACTTTTCAAACATATCCAAAACTTGTTGCCCAGTCACTTGGATTTGTGAGATGGTATTTCCAAATGGAAGAACGGCAATGACATTTCCTTTAGTGATCGGTTTGCCTTTTGCAATAGTTTCACGCAAGCCACCACCATTTGTCACAGCGATGTCTGTCGGATGGCTAAATCCTGTTTGACCATACTGATAGAGGGAGTCCGCAACGACGTTTCCGAGGTTAGTTTCACGAACCCGAACATTTTCACGATCTCCGTTGAGTTCTACAGGGCTGTTTGAAACGACTTCAACAGCATTTTCAGCATCGTATTTTTGTTTAATGTCTTTGACTAGTTTTTCAACTGTTGAATTAGCTGGTAATTTTTTAGCATCAGCAGCCGGAATCTGAGTTGGATTGCCCAAAAGCTGACGTGATTTGTAGGTGATTTTTCCTACATTATGAAGGTAGCTTCCCGTCTGGTTATAGGTAACATTATCTCCATAGGTCGTTGATTCTACTGTATGAGAGTGACCATCGATTACTGTTACGCGTTTCCCTTTCAAACGAGGATTTTTAGACAAGGCTTCTGCCAAGGTTGAACCACGCCATTCGACTGGGGTTGTGGTATCCACACCCAAGTGAGCCAGCACAACATAGTGTTTGTAGTCCTTACCTTCTGCACGCGCCTTGGCTTGAACTTCTTCGATGACCTTATTGACCTCAGAGATTGGATCTGTAAAAGTTACCCCTTTAATGTTTTTAGGGTGAGTTTTGGTTGCTGTTTCGGGTGTTGTCACGCCGATTACAACAAACTCATCACCTTCCACAGTCTTATCTTTATCAACGATTGTAGAAGCTTCAAAAAGACGAGCTCCATTGACGTAGGTATTTGAGCTAAGTAATGGGAATTTCAAGATTTCCTTGTATTTCTTAGCTTCGTCCAAACCAAAGTCAAACTCATGATTTCCTACTGCCATGGCATCATACTGCATCTTATTAAGAATTTCGGCGCGTGCTTCACCCTTTGTAGAGTTGGAAATCGGTAAACCTTGGAAAGCGTCTCCCGCATCTACGACGAGAGTCGTTTGATTTGATTTTGCGCGTTCCTGCTCAATGACAGTCGCTAACTTAGCATCACCAATTACTCCCTTTTCCTCTACAATACGACCATGGACATCATTGGTGTGTAAGATAACAGTGTCCTTTTCTTCGCTTTTAGGAGATTCAGCAGGAACTGTCGGAGCTTCTGCAGGTGCAACTGCTTCTGAAGTCGCCGAAGTTTCCGGTACCGCAGGGCTCTCAACAGGAGCTGGAGTCGCCGACGTAGCAGGAGTCGCTACAACAGCTGAACTTTCTGCAGGAGTCGTTGCTTCTTCAGCATAGACTTGTCCAGCTAAGAAGGCTGGAGCTAACAGGGCTGTCGATAAGACAGGTAACAAAGAACGTTTGTTCATTTTAAAATCCCTTTCTTTTCTTTTTCTCTTTTATATTATACGCTATTTCTAAAAATTTTGAAACTTTTGACCTATTTTTATCTTAAATATTCGCCATTTAAACAAAAAAGTCTGGGTTCAAATCCCAAACTTTTAACTCTTTTTATTGGAAATCTTTGATATTCCCATCATAGGTCGCCCAGTCCTTGCTAAAGAAGCGGTCATTCATCTTGTAGTCTGGAGCTGGTTTCGGATCCGTCAAGAAAGGATTGACAACCTTATCAAAAGCCAGCCAACCTAACCATCCTAGATGAATGGTGTCCTTAACAAAATAAGGGTCCCCTCCATTTTTTGAAAAATCAGCAATATGGGTAAAACCCTGACTTTCTAACTGGTAACGAATTTTCTCCACTGCATGCTGGTACATCTCTTCGCTGAGTCCTGTGTACTCCATCCACTTCTTGTTAACCGGCTGAATGACAAAGAGCACATTGACATTCGACTTAGCAAATTGATTGAGGACCAGCTGCAAATCATTATATTCAGAGGACTTGAGGAAGTTGTAATTTTTTTGATACCCTTCCCATTTTTTTAAATCCTTTTGAATCTCTCTCGTATAGAAATGATTTTCCATCCCCATATCGTTATTGGTCGTATTTGCTTCTGCGTCCTTACGAACAATTTTTTCTAACTCATCATAAGAAAATTGATCCGGAAGATCTTTTAAATAGTTCTCCACGTGTTCCTTGTACTTGAGTTGTCCTCGAATGGAGAATTGTCCAAAGAGAGCGGATTGTTTTTCGTTGAATCGCGCAAAAATATCAATAGCAACCTGATCAACATCTGATAATTCTTCACCCTTTGACAGTTTTTGAACAATGCTTTTTAATGCAACATTAGGATTCTGCTTTAACAATCGAATAGCCGCATGCTTTGCAGCAATGTCACCAGATTGATTCCCCAAAAAAGCTGTCAATTGGTCACTGTTAAAAAATCTCTGAAACGCTGCGGGTTCATAATCTGTCTCCGTAAACCACTGAGGCGAAATCACAAATACAGCCTGCTTATTCTCTATTTCTGGCAAAATTTGCTGTAGACCAAAATATTGATTTAGAGAGGCTGCTCCTGCTTGACCTAGAAAGTAAGGACGATAGGGACGATGGTATTTTTCCGCTAAAACAGCTGGATGGACACTATCAAATCGAATCCATTCACTAGACCCTAGAAAAGGAATAAAACGCATATTTGGATCCGTAAGAGCCCTTACTTTTTGGCTTCTCTCTTTAAAACTCTCTGCACTAACAGAAGCCGCTGAGTATTTCTCCTCCGTCAGATTATGGCTTGTTGTACTTGGATAAAAAAAGATGAGCAGAAGAACCAATAATCCAGCAATGAAGATAGGTCCGAAAATCAGCCACAAGCGTTTAAGCATTCTTCAACTCCGTAATGCCTTCTACGATTTTATTAGCCGTATTCCAGTCATCACGACCGAACTCCGTCACTGGAACACGAATGTCAAAACGGTTTTCAATCTCCACAATCAATTCAACCGTTCCCATGCTATCCAAGACACCGGCATCAAAAAGATCTTCATCCATCATGTCAGAAACATCTTCCATAAACAACTCATCAATAATTTCAATAACTTCTGATTTGATATCCATTTTTTACATCCTTTTATTTTTTAAACCATAAATCATTCAAAAATCCAGAAAAGATTAAGAATGAAACCATCACGACATGGAAGGTGACAACCATGCCAAGTAACTGAATCCAGCGATTCTCAGGTAAGGAACCCTTTCCAGCTTTTTTCCGTTCTTTATTGAGCGCTTTTTTCTTACGAACCCAAGCGTCATTGATGACTAGCCCAATCCCATGAAAAAGCCCGTAGGCGATATAGTACCAGGTCACACCATGCCAAAATCCCATAATCAGCATATTGAGAATATAGGCTACACTTGAGGTCACATTGCGATTTTTAAAGACCTTCTTTCTGGTCAACACCATGACCATCCGCATAAAGACAAAATCACGGAACCAGAAAGACAGACTCATATGCCAGCGATTCCAAAACTCTTTTAAATCCCTTGACAAAAAGGGCTTGTTAAAGTTGATAGGACTATGAATCCCCATCAAGTTTGAAATGGCTAAGGCAAACATAGAGTAGCCCGCAAAGTCAAAGAAGAGCTCCAGACCAAAGGTGTACATGACCGCTAAAGCGTAGAGGTTAAAGAAACCACCTGTCTGCAAGGCCAAATTTTTCAGCGGAGGCAATAATGTCTCTCCTAAAATGTGAGCCAAGATAAACTTGTAGAGGAAGCCAAGCATGATATATTTGACAGCCTCTTCTAGCATATCCATCAGCTCATCCCGCTCAGGAATGGTCTCGTAATTTTCATTGAAGCGTTTAAAACGATCAATGGGACCACTTGAGAAAGTCGGCATAAAGAGAAGAAAACGTAAGAATTGCCAGATCGTTAATTCCTTGATGACACCGTCTCTCAACTCAACGATAACCCCAACTGCACGAAAGGTCAAGTAAGAAATCCCTAAAAATCCAAACAAAGATTGAGGTCCATGAATAGCAGGAGATACTTTCACAAAGACGATTGGCAATAGGGATAAAAAGCTAACCAGGTAAAATATCCATTTACTATCCCGTTGTTTCCTGTACCTTTTGTAGAAAGATACAAGAAGTACTTGCCAGATAACATAAAGGATAAGAGCGATTATTTGATTCGTCTTTCCACCGACCAACATGGTGACGATAAAGAAGAGACTAACGAGCACCTCGTACAAGGCAAAACGTTTCTTGAAAAAAAGACCAATAAAGATAGGTAAAGTCGCAGCAATTACGTATAAAAAGTACTGAAGATCACCATAAGGTTCCAAATGAGGTAGCTGTTTATAAAGCTCCATCATCTACTGTTTACCTCATTGATCAAGCCTTTGATGTCAATCTTACCATTAGGAGTCAGCGGTAGGCTGTCCCGATAAAGGAATTTCGATGGCATCATATAAGACATCATGATATCTGCCAAGTCTTCCTTGATAGCCTTGGTAATATCGATATCACGCTCAAACTGCTGACGGACACCATCTTTTAGGATGACATAGGCCAGTAGATTTTGTACCTTGTGGTCCTTGTTATAACGTGGGACAGCAACAGCCGACTCGATAAAGCGAGACTTGTTGAGGTTTTGAGAGACATCTTCAAGCTCAATACGATAACCATTAAACTTAATCTGGAAATCCATTCGTCCACCATAGAGAAGCAAGCCCTCATCTGTCATGGTTCCTACATCCCCTGTGTGGTAGGCTGGCAGACCTTCAAACTCAAAGAAAGCTTCTGCCGTTTTTTCAGGATTATTCATATAACCTTTTGAAACAGCTGGCCCAGAAACGATAATTTCTCCCTGTTCACCATTTGGAACTTTCTTACCTTCCTCATCAATGACAAAGGTCGGAGAATCCGCCTTGGTATAGCCAATTGGCAGGCGTTTGAGAGTCTTCAACATCTCGTCTGTTACAGCAACTGCTGACAAAGCTACTGTCGCTTCTGTTGGACCGTAGGCATTGATAATACAGGCATTTGGGAAACGCTCACGCAGTTTTTGAGCTGTTTTGACCGTCAATTCTTCACCATCAAAGTAGAAATGCGTGATTCCTGGCATTTTCTCACTGTTAAAGTCTTCTGACAACATGGCCATATCTGCAAAGGACGGTGTTGAGGTCCAGATAGCAATCGGCAGTGAAAAGATGGTCGCAAAGAGTTTTTTGAAGTCCTGAGTAATGGCTGAAGGAAGAGCGAAAAGCGTGCCACCAAGTGCCAAAGTCGGTGCCCAGTACATGACAGATAGGTCAAAAGAATAAGGGGGTTGAGCCAGCATTTGCGGACGACTTGGCGTCGCAAATTCCTTATCTGTAATCATCCAGTTGGTAAAGCTGAGGAGATTATCATGGGAGATCTGCACTCCCTTTGGCTTACCAGTCGTACCTGAAGTAAAGATGATGTAGTAGTTGTCATCCCCCTTGACTGGATGGGTCATCTCGTAGCTAGAAGCTTGAGCAAAAGCTTCATGGACTTGCTCTAAATTCAGCATTGGTGTGCTAGTTTGCTCTAATGGAAAATCTGAGATAGCAATAATCAAGCTTGGCTCTGCAACTTCTACGATAGCAGAAACTCGTTCCAAGGCCGAATGGCTATCAATTGGAATGTAGGCATGACCTGACTTAGTTAGCGCTACAAAGGTAGCCAACATCTCATATTCCTGACCACCAAAAACGACGACTGGAGATTTCTCAGGCAATCCTAGTTGGTCGATGGCTACAGCCAAACTATCCGAATCAGCCTTCAGATCACCATAAGTATGTTCTTGACCTAAAACATTGTAAACAGGATATGTTGGTTGCGTTTGAGCGAAGTGCTCGATCGTTTCAATCATATCTTTTATCGGTTTATTAGACACTGTTCCTCTTCTCCTTTAAACTAGAACTCATTATAAATAAAGGTGCCTTGGCTCTGACCAAGGTAACTAAAAAAATAAAGCAAACCAAGTAAGATTACAAAATATAGAGCCGTCCGGCCTAAGAATACATGTAAATTTCGTTGTTTTTTCATAAGCTATCCATTAATATATTATTTCTATTAGCTATCAGTATGTATTGTTAGCATCTTATCTTCCTAACATTTTACCACTTTATCAACCTTTTTTTCAACTGTTTACCATAACTTAAAAATTGGTTTTAGCTTATTTTAAGATAAGTTAAAATATTAATGTTTTGGCCATCAAAAAAGAGCCTGAGATTTCCATCTCAAACTCTGTTGCCAATCACTCTTTTATCTTAGAAAAGTGAAAATACGAGAACTGCTAGGGCCGCACCAACAATAGGTCCTACAACAGGAATCCAAGCATAAGACCAGTCCCCGTCTCCCTTGTTTGGAATTGGCAAGATGCTGTGCATGATACGAGGTCCAAGGTCACGAGCTGGGTTCAAGGCATAACCCGTTGTCCCACCTAGTGAAAGACCGATACCGACAATCAACGTTCCCACTGCAAAGGTCCCTAAACCGGCTTGAAGGTCATAGAGTCCCAAGGCAAAGATTGTCAAGAGCAAAACAAAGGTACCAAGGATTTCGCTAACCAAGTTGGATACTGTGTTCTTGATTGCTGGTCCAGTACTGAAAGTTGCTAGGATATTGCCTGCATTTTCTTCTGCCTCATAATGCGGTTTGAATTGCAACCAAACCAAAATCTGAGCCACCATCGCTCCTGCGAATTGGGCTAGGATATAAGGGAAAACAGAACCCCAAGAGAGCGTTCCTTTTAAGGCCATAGCAAACGTCACAGCTGGATTTAGGTGGGCTGGACTGAGCGTGCCAGATACAAAGGCCGCAACGGCTACAGCAATTCCCCATCCCATAGTAATCACAATCCATCCTGAATTGTTGCTCTTAGTTTTGGGAAGAACCACACCTGCAACAACACCATTTCCTAGGAGAATCAGGATTAAGGTCCCCAAAAATTCTCCAAATAATTCTTTCATCATATCTTTGTCTCCATTTAAAAGAAGGGACGGGGCGACAAGGAATGCTGCCCTCCCTCTCTTCTAGTTTTTCTTAATTTTTTAGTTCTGCTAGATCGTTTTGAGCAAGAGCTGCTTTGACATCCGCACGGTAGGCTGCTTTTTCTTCTTCGGTCCAATCATAGAATCGTCCCATTTCATCCAGAACTGGCTCAACGATGCTATCTAAACTATCACGCATAAAGAGCATGTGGTTGGTACGACGAAGAAGAAAGTCAACTGGGCTCAGAGCCAACTCATTGCGCATTGCATAGTGAAGTGACAAAGTGTCTGCCAAGCTGAGTCCTGGCGCTTGTTCCAAGCTGTGAGCAAGGGCAAAGACTTTCGGTGCATTTGAACCGTAAAGATTTGCAAGATAGTGGGCTTCCTTGCTATCCAAACCACGTGAAACTCCAAGTTGAGCAAAGGCTTCGATTTCTGAGTCCACATTTGCTGGGTTCAATTCTCCACCTGAAACAGGATAAGTCTTAGAGTTGATGAGTTTAAAGCTACGGTCAAATTCGGTTTTGAGGATGTCAACCACGCGCTCCATAGCCCCTTCTGCCATCTTACGGTAGTCTGTGATTTTACCACCAGCAAGGGTCAAGAGGCCATTATCATCACGGTCCAAGCTCGAACCACGAGAAACTGCAGATGGATCCAAATGTTTCTCAGATGTGCTGCTTTCAAGCTTGCTGACAGCAGATTCAACATCTTCACGCGTTTTTTCTTTCGATAAATAAGCTTCGACAGTTGCAATCAAGCTATTGAAGCTTTCATCACTAATGGTTCCGTTATTTCCGCCATTGTAGTCAGAAGCGCTATTGCCTGCAATCAATGGACGAAGACCAGCCCAGCTGCTTTCGATATCGTCAATTGTGATATTTGCTTCTGGGAAACGGTTGTTGACAATGCCAAGTAGGTAATCTACATCTTCCTGCGTCACTTTTGGATGTTCCAAATCGCCTGTGTAGTCTGTATCCGTTGTACCAAAGTAAGTCTTGTTTTCACGTGGAAGAACAAAGACCATACGCCCGTCTCCCAAACCTGTGTCAAAGTAAACCGGCTGTGAAACCTTGATCTTGCTTGAATCCACTACCAAGTGAACTCCCTTAGTTGGACGCATTTGTGAGAATTGTGTTCCCTTATTAAACAAATTACGTACCTTATCGCTCCAAGGACCTGTCGTGTTGATAACCAGACGAGCCTTAATTTCCAAGACTTGGTCTGTCAACAAATCACGAGCTACAACACCTGTAATCTTGCCACTTTCGTCAAAGAGGAAGCCTTCTGCCTTAACGTGGTTGGCAATGAGTGCACCGTCTTGGTTGGCACGTTTAATGTTTTCAATCACGAGACGCGCATCGTTATTACGGAAGTCAAGGTAAACCCCACCTCCTACCAAGCCTTCTTTCTTCAAGTTTGGCTGGCGTTCCAAGACTTCTTCCTTACTCAAGACCTTGTTAGCAGCTGGTGTGTTGTTAACACCCGCCAAAAGGTCGTACAAGTCCATGGCTACTTTGAGACGGAAGAGGCTAAAGGTCGCTCCATCTTCATCGTAAACTGGCAAGAGCATTGGATCTGGTTTTGGAATATGTGGAGCAATTTGTTGAACCACCGCACGTTCAGAAACTGTATCTGATACCACTTCTACGTCGAATTGTTTGAGGTAACGCAGGCCTCCGTGGACCAATTTTGTTGAACGGCTGGATGTCCCTTCTGCGAAGTCCTGCATTTCAATCAAACCTGTGTCAAGACCACTAGCTGCTGCCTGCAAGGCTACACCAGCTCCTGTAATCCCCCCACCAATAATCAAAAGGTCCAGGGTGCGTTCCTGCATTTTTTTAATTGACAATTCACGTGTTTTCTTTGAAAATTCCATATTTACACACTTTCTAACTGAGTCGTTTCATTCTTAAGCTGATCATTGCATCAAGAAACAGTATTAGTCGTCGATTTCCGCAAAGACTTGCGTTGCTTTCACAGCCTTCTTCCAGCCCTTGTAGAGTTGTTCCTTGCGCGATTCGTTCATGGATGGCTCAAAGAGTTCTCCTGTCTCGTTCAAGAGTTTCAACTCGTCCAAATCCTTCCAGTAACCCACTGCCAAACCAGCTAGGAAGGCTGCTCCTAGGGCAGTTGTTTCCAAGTTTTTAGCACGGGCAATATCGATTCCCAAAATGTCAGCCTGGAACTGCATGAGGAAGTTGTTCATAGCAGCACCGCCATCGACTTTGAGGACTTGAATAGCAGTCTGAGCGTCCACTTGCATGGTATCGATGATGTCACGCACTTGATAAGCGATAGATTGCAAAGTTGCCTTGATAAAGTCTTCTTTGCTTGTTCCACGAGTTAAGCCAAAGACCGAACCACGAGCATTTTGGTTCCAATATGGAGCACCTAGACCTGTAAAGGCAGGTACGACATAAACTTCGTCATTGTTGTGAGAATTGAGAGCATATTTTTCAGACTCTGGTGAGTTTTCCACCATGCGAAGACCATCACGAAGCCACTGAATGGCACTTCCTGCGATGAAGATAGAACCTTCCAAAGCATAATAAACCTTGCCGTTGATTCCGTAACCAATCGTTGTCAAAAGGTTGTTTTCAGACAACTGCATCTCTTCACCAGTATTCATAATGATGAAAGAACCTGTTCCATAAGTATTCTTGACCATACCAGGTTCAAAGGCCAACTGACCGAAGAGGGCTGCCTGTTGGTCCCCGGCCATACCTGAAATTGGCACTTCTCCACCGTAGAAATGGAATGGAGCAGTCTTGCCGTAGATTTCAGAGTTAGAACGAACTTCTGGAAGCATAGCCTTCGGAATGTTGAGGATTTCTAAAATCTCATCATCCCATTTGAGTTCTTTAATGTTATAGAGCATGGTACGAGCTGCATTGGAATAGTCGGTCACGTGAGCCGCACCGTCAGTCAATTTCCAAACCAACCAAGTATCAATGGTACCAAAGAGCAATTCTCCTTTTTCTGCTCGCTCTTGAGCGCCTTCTACATGGTCCAATATCCAACGAACCTTGGTTGCAGAGAAGTAAGCATCGATGATCAAACCAGTCTTTTCATGGAATTTTTCCACATAACCTTGGCTTTTTAGTTGTTCAGCCAGAGGAGCTGTCTGGCGTGATTGCCAAACGATAGCATTGTAGATAGGGAGACCTGTTTTCTTATCCCAGACGACAGTTGTTTCACGCTGGTTGGTAATCCCGATGGCCTCGATTTGACTTGGTTTCACACCACTTTCGATGAAAGCACCCGCGATAACTGACTGAACAGAGTTCCAAATTTCATTGGCATTGTGTTCTACCCAGCCTGCTTGAGGGAAAATCTGAGTGAACTCTTTTTGACTAGAGCTGACCTTTTCTCCTTTTTTGTTAAAAATGATGGCGCGAGAACTAGTCGTTCCTTGGTCAATAGCCATGATGTATTTTTCTTGTGACATGTGCTGTCCTCCTGATAAAATCTTGAGGGGGTTCCTCTTTACAGTAACTAGTATACAAAATAAAGCGCTTTCTTGTTCATCAATTTTTTTTAAATTTTAAAAAAATGTGAGGAGATTGTGCGAATTTCACAAAAAAGACCTGAAAATTCAGGCCTTTTAAGCAAAGAGCATCTGACGAATCTTTGCCAAATCCTCCATATCCAAATCATTTTTTAAATAATAAACTGGTGTTTGTTCCTTCTTATGAATCGGGTTGTTGGTAATTAACAAATCATAATGTCGACTGGGGTCATAGGCTTCAATAGTAATGAAACGATTATATTCCAAATACCGTTTCAAAATGGCAGCCATCCTAGAAAAGACAAGAAAACCAGATGTCAAATCCAGACCAATCCTCATATGTTGGCCACCATTTTCTGCCATATACTCTATCAACTGGAGCCATTCCCAGAGAATTTTCTTATCCAAATCCGTCCCCTGTTGAAAGGCAGGCAAAATATGAAAAATTCTCTCTGCAGTTCCTCTAAAATCATGTTCCATCAGCAAATAGGGATGGCGATTCTCTGTCTGGTATCTGTACTGATCTTGCAAGATATAGCCCTTGTAGAGATAAACTTGACCACAAAGCTGACTGAGTTCATAGGTGACATGGTCCTCTGTGTAGTCCCCCAGCAGCTCCTCCTTCTTCATCTCTTGAATCAATTGCGTCAGCAAATCGGCTAACTGCCCTCCAAAACCAAGGATATACTCCATAGTATGAAGGGGCAAGATACGATGGGAAAGGAGAAATGAAAAGAATACCATCATCTCACCGTCCTCAGTTCCTAGAGGGGTGTGTTGCCCAGCAAAAAAGGACGGAGCCTTTCTCAGCAAACGAAGGTAGAAAATATTGTCAAAATACCCCTGCATTTTTTCTTCTATGACTTGAAACTGACAGGCATTGACCCGAAGACGCTGTTGACTGATGTGAGCCCAGAGAACCAAGTCCAATTTCTGACCTGAAGACAAGCTAGCACCACAGATTTCTTCTAAGCTGGCAATCTCTTGTTTTCTCTCAGCTTTCTGCATGTGACCTTCCCACTCCTGACTGGACCAAATCTTGCGAAAAAGGCAGAAATAGAAATAGCGAATCTGATGCTCCGGACCTCGCCAACGGCCATTTTGGATGGATAAGTCAAACTCTGACAAAATCTGATTTAGACTAGCTAAGTGGCGACCAAGCGTGGCCTCGCTAATCATCAATTCTTGAGCCAACTGATGAGCTAGAAACTGTTGGTGATAGAGAAGGTAAACCAAAATTTGGTACTTAATGGCATTGTCTAGAAACAAGCTCCGAATCTCTCTCCCCTTTGTGGCAGTACCGACAGACAAACGCAGATTTTCATCTTCCAAGTGGATGGTCAGCTCTAGCCCTCTTTCCAAGGCATTTTCGTTAATCAGAGAAATGTACTTGGTTAGGGTCACCTTTGAAAAACCTGTTTCTTCCATGGCTTCCTTGACGGTTGTCTGCGAATCTTGTAACAGAAAGGAAAGAACTAAAAATTGACCAGATTCTGCTTTTTCCATCAAATCGCCTAAATACATTTGTTACCCCTTTCATTTTCTCCTACAAGCATAGCATAAATCTTTCAAATGCTGAAATAATCTGTTTCTCATTTTATTTTAAGGCTGATTTCCTCGTCATTATTCCTCGGAAACAGCAAACACACGACTCCCCCTTTGGGCATTTTTATGCTAAAATAGTAGCTATGGATAAAATTATTAAAACTATATCAGAAAGCGGGGCCTTTCGTGCTTTTGTCCTTGATAGCACTGAAACCGTCCGCACTGCTCAAGAAAAACATCAAACTCAAGCCAGTTCAACTGTCGCACTTGGTCGTACCCTTATCGCTAGCCAAATTCTCGCAGCCAATGAAAAAGGAAATACCAAGCTAACGGTTAAAGTTCTTGGAACTAGCTCTCTCGGCGCCATCATCACAGTTGCAGATACTAAGGGAAATGTCAAAGGCTATGTGCAAAATCCCGGTGTAGATATCAAAAAAACTGCAACTGGTGAAGTCCTTGTTGGACCTTTTGTTGGAAACGGTCAATTCCTCGTTATCACAGACTACGGTACTGGAAATCCTTACAACTCCATGACTCCCCTCATCTCTGGGGAAATTGGTGAAGACTTGGCCTACTACCTGACAGAAAGTCAACAAACCCCTTCAGCAGTCGGCCTCAATGTTCTTTTGGATAAAGATGACAAGGTCAAAGTTGCCGGAGGTTTCCTTCTCCAAGTATTGCCAGGGGCCAAGGAAGAAGAGATTGCCCGCTTTGAGAAACGCATCCAAGAAATGCCAGCCATCTCAACCCTTCTAGAAAGCGATGACCATATCGAAGCCCTCCTCAAGGCTATCTACGGTGACGAATCCTACAAACGTCTATCTGAAGAAGAAATCCGTTTCCAATGTGACTGCAGCAAAGACCGTTTTATGAACGCTCTTGCCAGCCTTCCAAATTCAGACCTTGAGGAAATGAAAGAGGAAGACCACGGGGCAGAAATCACTTGTCAATTCTGCCAAACGACTTACAACTTTGATGAAAACGACCTGGAGGAACTCATTCGTGACAAATCTTAATACACCTTTTATGATTGGCAATGTTGAGATTCCCAATCGTACCGTTTTAGCACCCATGGCTGGTGTCACCAACTCAGCCTTTCGTACTATCGCAAAAGAGCTCGGAGCTGGACTCGTTGTAATGGAAATGGTCTCTGACAAGGGAATCCAATACAACAACGAAAAAACCCTACATATGCTTCATATCGATGAAGGAGAGAACCCAGTTTCTATCCAACTTTTTGGTAGTGATGAAGACAGTCTCGCACGCGCAGCAGAATTCATCCAAGAAAACACCAAGACCGATATCGTCGATATCAACATGGGCTGCCCAGTTAACAAAATCGTGAAGAACGAAGCTGGCGCTATGTGGCTCAAGGATCCAGACAAGATCTACTCTATTATCAACAAGGTCCAATCTGTCCTTGATATCCCCCTCACTGTCAAAATGCGTACTGGATGGTCTGATCCATCCCTAGCCGTGGAGAATGCCCTCGCTGCAGAGGCTGCAGGTGTCTCTGCCCTCGCTATGCATGGCCGTACACGTGAGCAAATGTATACTGGTCATGCCGACCTCGAGACCCTTCACAAGGTGGCTCAAGCTCTGACCAAGATTCCATTTATCGCAAATGGTGATATCCGTACGGTACAAGAAGCCAAACAGCGTATCGAAGAAGTCGGGGCTGACGCTGTTATGATTGGTCGCGCAGCCATGGGAAATCCCTACCTCTTCAACCAGATCAACCACTACTTTGAAACAGGAGAAATTCTCCCTGACTTGACTTTTGAAGACAAGATGAAAATCGCCTACGAGCACTTGAAACGCTTGATTAACCTCAAAGGAGAAAACGTAGCCGTTCGTGAATTCCGCGGCCTCGCTCCTCACTACCTTCGGGGAACATCTGGCGCTGCCAAACTTCGTGGAGCCATTTCACAAGCTAACACCCTAGCAGAGATTGAAGCTCTCTTGCAATTAGATAAAGCTTAATACACAAAAAAACCGTAACTCGCTTGAGTTTACGGTTTTTTAGCTCCTAGGAAAACCTAGATACTATTATTGAATCAAGGCAACGCTTGAAACTTTACCATCCGCACCTGTTGTAATTTGGATGATTTTTCCGCCACCGATTTTGGCATTATACTTGCCATCATCAAGAGTGTAAGAGTAGCCTCTGATAGAATAGTTTTCTTTCTTTCCATCTGCAGTTTCTACTGTAAATTGGCCCCCTGATGAAACCGTAATAGTTTCGCCATTTGCTCCCTTCCAGTTGCCTGCAGCTGCTGAGAAATCACCATCGACCATGGTTAAAACACCCTTGTAGCGTTTGTTGTGTTCTGCTTGCTTGTCTTGAAGTTGGCGGTCAGTTGTTGGATCATAGCCTGACTGGTTAGACTGAGCTTGAGAACCTTGCTGAGTTGAAGGTGCCTGAGATGGAGCTTGTTGACTAGGAGCTGCTTGTTCTTGTCTTGATTCAGGTGTCGGTTTCGCTTGTGACTGATCTGCCGTTGTAGAAGACTGACCAGAAGATGCCTGAGCCTTTTCAGATGAAGCTGAGCTTGAAGATTTTTGTGTCTTGCTTTCTTTGCTAGAAGAAGCTGCTTTAGAACTTGATGATTGACTTGTCTTGGCAGAGCTGCTGGTTTGAGTGGTTTCGTTTTTATTTCCACAAGCTCCCAGTAGCAAGGTAGAAGCCAATACAGTCGCTGCCATCAATTTGATATAGGTTTTCTTTTTCATTTTTCTACTCCTTTGTAACATTTTTGAAATGTTAAGAAATCTTTTTGTAATATAATTGTAACATTGAGTCTTGAATCTGTCAACTATTTAGAGAAACTATTTTAAAAAAATTTCTCTCTACTATTTCTATTCGTAATTGAAACGAAAAAATAGAAAATTTTTAAAATTAGAGTCCTATTTTTTGTATCGCTTTTGTGTAATCGCTTGCATTGTGTTAGACAAAGGAATATAATAACATTGAAATAGAATATAGGAGGTGCACTCTTATGCTAAATAAGTATTACAAGTATCTGCCTTGGTTGATTTTGGGAGCTATTGGCTCTTATCAATCAGCCACTTACTATGCGCGAACTGCATTTGATGTCTTCTATCTGACTGCAATCTTTTTGATTGTTTATATCGCTTTGTTATTTTTGCATGAGAACTATCTCAAGTATCGATATAAAGACTTCTTTACTCACCTGTTGAGTAATCCTAAGAAAGATAGCCATTCATAAAAATGATGATAAATAAAGAGGTCGGGAAAAGTTCCCGGCCTCACTTTTTATTTCAATCGATAGGTTTTTCTTGGTTTCTTTTTGGGTACTCGTTTGAGTCCGACTTCTTCTACATATTCTCCGTATTTTACGAGAAAGTTATTGCTGACGATGGGGCGACCGGGATTGATGAGATTGACTAGTTCGGTTCCTTCGTAGACAGTGAACTCCTCCTCCAGCAGATAAAGGAAAGTCGGATTCCAGTCGAGACGGCCTTGGATTCGTTTGATGGATTCTTGGATAATGGCATAATGGTCAAAGGCGAAGGCTTGCTCCTCCAGCTCGACTCCATCTAGGTAGCATTTGCCTGTCTGAAAATCGACATCTACAAAAACCACATCCTTGGCATCGTCACCTGCCTGAACGAGGTCTAAGGCACGACTAGGTAGGTACACTAAGTGGGCAATGGTCACTGTCCAGCCCCGTGGATCACGACCGGGGGTCGATACCGTCATCAATTGCTCGATTTTCTCCAAAGGTAGATCGAGATTGACTTCTTCTCTCACCTCGCGCTGACAGGCATGTGCAGCATCTTCTCCCTTGTCCATAAAGCCTCCAACCAAAGCCAAACAGTTTTGATAAGGGTGAGCCTTGCGACGGATTAGCAGGAGCTTGATCTTTCCTTCGACAAAGCAGTAGGCCACCATATCCACTGTCACACTTGGTTTTTCATATTGAGGGAGTTCCTGCTTGTAGTACCAGTCTAAAAACTCCTCCTGACTGGCATGGATTTCATAATATTCTTTTTCCGTCATCCCTTCTGGAATCTTTATGTCTGCCATCTTATGCCTCCTTTCGAACTGCCTTGGTCCATTGGTACCAACCCACTAGACTGTTGAGTGTGTAAACCCAGTACATCCCTTGGATGTGGATATTTTCACCCCACCAGAGATAAATACTAAAGAGATTGGTTGCAATCCAGAAAATCCATTGCTCGCGGTAAAGACGTGTCATCAAGAGCTGACCAACACCATTGGTCGCATCGGTTACACTATCACGGAAAGGTCGAGCACTATTGATACTTTGGTAAGCCAAGCCCATACCAATCCAGATAATAGCAGTCAAGACCAAGTACTTGAGCCAGTCAAGAACAGATAATTTCTTAGCTTCAAAGTGGGATTCTTCTGGTTTTTCCTGTTCATTGATACGATTGGACAGCCAAGCATAGAGACCAATCGGCTGCATGACAAAGAAGTAAACAGTCGTCAAAACTTCGCCATAAAAAGTCGCATTCATGGCCAAGATCAAATAGATAGCCGAGTTAATAGCCCCAAAGAGATAATTGCTTGCACGACCTTCTGCTACTAAAATAACACAGACAATCCCAGTCCAGGACGCAAACAAGCTCAACCAGTCATGGCTTTCCGTATTTTGTGTAAACTCCAAGATCAAGGGAACACTTGACAAGGCGATGAGATACAACCACTGGAAAAGACTACGGCCGACAAAGAGATCTTTCCATAGCAAGCGCATGATTCCTGCAAAACCAATCTTGCGAGCTTCGGCATGGACATTTTTAAAGTTTTCGATAAATTGTGTGATTTTTTTAGTTACTGTTTTCATCATTTTCTCCTAATCTGCTTGGTAAATGGCATCAATAGCCACTTTTGCTGCTTCATAATTGCCTAGGTAATCCTCTGCTAGATAAACTAAAGGAATGGTCGTTAAGTATCTCTCCCTCATCTGATCCAAATGCTGGGAAAAACTGTAGCGAATGTGGTCTTCCGCCATGGTCATATCTCTAAATCCGTCATTGACATAGGAACCGACAGGTTGCACGAAGAGAATCAAGTCCCATTTTTCCTTGGCCAAGATTGAAACAAAGAGATTGTCAAAGGTTTCTCCTGATAAGTCCCCTTGGTCCTCAGTCTCCATGTAATAGTCATAGTAACCCTTGGTTACCAATGAATTGGTATCAGCTATCACTAGGCCTCGATTGGCATTGCTATCGATTAACTTAGAGGTCTGGTCATACTGCCCTAAAAGGAGATAGTAGTAATCCTTTGGAGTCAATTCATCGTCGCGGACATTGTTTTTGATCTGGTACTCACGCGCGTATTCCAGACTAACGGGCGCATCGTAATACCTTGCCAAATCCTTGGCCAGAGTGGTCTTCCCATTACTGGCACTTCCCATGATCAAGACTTTCTTGGTGAACTGACGACGGAAGGGCTGAGCGATGTATTTCCAATATTTGCTTGGATTTTCTCGAATCATAGTCGCTGAGATACCAAACTTTCTTTCTTGCAAAACGGTGCCAAAGCCACGATTAGATAACTCTTGCTGGTAGTCTTCTTCTCCCACAAAGAAAGTCAGTTCTTGCTGGGTTTCATCATAGGAAATCTCCGCTAACATCTGGTCCAACCACTCCTGCCAGCCCATAGGGTAACGGGGAAGGTTGGTCTCATCCAGCTTGCAGACAGAGGTCAATTCGTCATCACGAAAAGCCTCTCGGATATAGCGAAATCGTTTTTGAAGACTTAAACCTACCTGCTCACCTCGGTCTCCCTCGTAGCCTGAAACGACTACCCAGACCTGGTCACACTGACGCTTCGCTCGCTGGATCAGATCGATATGTCCCTGATGGAGGGGGGCAAAGGTCCCAAACACCACTGCTGTTTTCTTTTTCATAAACGTTTTACCTTTTTATAGTTTTTGATATTTTTATTTTCTATGTTTTTATTATATACTATATTTTTGTTTTGTCAATAGTTTTTTATCATTTTTTATAAAAAAGTAGCAAAAAAGAATCAGGATTGCTCCTGATTCTCCATTTTTAAGCAATATCAAATTTTAGTTGGCCAGCTTTGACACCGATTTTGAGAGTTTTGCCTGCTACCAGTTCTCCCTTGAGAAGGAGTTCTGCTAGCTTGTCTTCCACTTCTGTTTGCAGGGTTCTGCGAAGTGGGCGAGCTCCCATTTCCGGATCATATCCTTGGCTTGCTAGTAACTTCAACGCTGAAGCTTGCAGTTTCAAGTTGATGCCTTTCTCTGCTAGGCTAGCAATCAATGGTTTCACCATAATCTTGACAATTTCCTGCATGTGTTCGCTATCCAAGCTGTGGAAGACCACCTTTTCATCAATACGGTTGATAAACTCTGGTCGATAAGCTTTTTTCAACTCTTCAAAGATTCGTTTTTCCATATTTTCCTGATCAAAACGAATGTCTTTCGCGCCAAAGCCAACAGTCTTGTCATCACGAAGAGCCGTCGCGCCAAGGTTTGACGTCATGATGATAATGGTATTTGAAAAGTCCACCTTGCGTCCCTTGCTATCTGTCAAGACACCATCGTCCAGAACCTGCAAGAGGACATTAAAGATATCTGGGTGGGCCTTTTCTACCTCGTCAAAGAGGAGCACAGAGTAAGGTTTGTTGCGAACCTTCTCGGTCAACTCCCCACCTTCTTCGTAGCCTACATAGCCCGGAGGAGCTCCATTGAGACGGCTAGCTGCGAATTTCTCCATATACTCACTCATGTCAAAGCGGATAAGGGCTGATTCGTCATCAAAGAGGACTTCTGCCAGAGCCTTTGCCAATTCGGTCTTACCGACTCCTGTCGGCCCTAGGAACATAAAGGAACCAATCGGACGCTTGTGACTACGAATACCTGACTGATTGCGACGAATGGCACGACTAATGCTTGAAACAGCTTGATCTTGGCCGATGACACGTTTGTGCAACTCCGCTTCCAAGTTCAGGTATTTCTTAGCATCAGTCTGAGTCAGTTTTTGGACTGGAATCCCTGACAAGCGACTCAAGGTAGTCAAAATATCGGATTCTGTTACCAAGTCTTTATAGACAGGGACTTCCTGCTCTTTTGCGATTAACTGAGCAGCTTGTTTCCACTTGCCATCCATCAAAGCCTTGTCAGCTGGAGTCAAGTCGGATTCGTCTGCTTTCACATGCTTGGATTTGTTTTGCACTGTTGCTGCCGCTTCATCCAAAAGGTCGATAGCAGAGTCTGGTAAGTGACGACTGGTCAAGTAACGATGCGCCATCTTGACAGCTGTTTCAACGGCTTCATCTGTGATTTGCACACGATGGTGTTTCTCATAGGTAGCTTTCAAACCTTGCAAAATAGTCATACTGTCAGCTAGACTTGGCTCTTCAATCGTTACTTTAGCGAAACGACGAGAAAGAGCTGCATCTTTTTCGATGTGTTTCTGGTATTCTTCCTGAGTGGTTGCACCAACTGTTCTCAGAGTTCCGCGAGCTAAGGCTGGCTTCAAGATATTGGCTGCATCCAGAGTCGAGTCAATACCGCTACCAGAACCCATGATGGTGTGGAGTTCATCGATAAAGAGGATCACTTTGCCATCTTCCTCGATGTCCTTGATAATATTGTTCATGCGCTCTTCAAAATCTCCACGGAAACGTGTTCCCGCAACGACATTCATCAAATCAAGCTCTAGAACACGCATCTTAGCCATTTCAGCTGGTACATTCCCACTAGCAATACGCTGAGCAAGTCCAAGTGCTAAAGCTGTTTTCCCGACACCCGCATCTCCAACCAATACAGGATTGTTCTTGGTCTTCCGACTCAAAATCTGAATCATACGCGAGATTTCCTTGTCACGACCGATAACTGGTTCTAACTTGCCAGAGCGCGCTTGCTCCGTCAGGTCATGCGTGTAATCCTCTAGACCACCACTTTGAGCTTGAGGCATGCCCATCATATTGGCCATGGAATTTTGCTTGTCAGTTACTGTGCGATGACGTTGACGCAAAGCCTTGAGATCTTCTCTAGTCCAGCCAGCACGTTCCTCTAAATTGCGACGAAGAGCAGCAATTCTGACCTGATCTTTCTGGTCTTCATAAGAGAAGCCTGCTCTCTCCAAGATACGAGTTGCCAAGGCATTACCATCATGCAAAATCGCATAGAGGACATGCTCTGTCCCTAGTACCTTTGCATGGACCACTGAGGCCACATACTCTGCTTCTGCAAAGAGAACTTCCAAACGATGGGAAAAGGGTAATTCTGTAAAGGTTTCGTCTTGGCTATAGTCCGTTTCAGTCAGTTCCAACGCAACCTCTTCTAGACGGTCCATCTCGTATGGATAATCATTTAGAGTTGCACCTGCCACACTATAACTGTGATTGGACATGGCAATCAATAAATGCCAAGACTCTAGATAACGAGCTCCAAAATGGCTCGCAACCATGTAGGCACTTTCGATACATTCATTCAATGCTTTTGAATAGTTCATCTTACTTCTCTTTTCTATCTACCTCTTGTAATAGCTGTCGGAGCATATTGGCACGGACAACTGAAGATTCTTCCCCTAGGACACGATCCGTTGCCACTGATGCCAGCAAGGTCATCTCCTGCTTGGTCATCAAGTCCTGCTCCACCAAAAGCTGGAGAATATCCTCATAAATCTCCTGACTAACTCGCTCACCAATCGAGTAAAGCAAATCGCGGAGCATCTCATGATGACTGGAAAATTCAATCCGCCCTATGCGAATGTAGCCTCCACCACCACGCTTGCTCTCAACCAAGTAACCTCTACTCTCCGTAAAGCGGGTCTTGATGACATAGTTGATCTGACTCGGTACAACCTGAAAGGTATCTGCCAACTGGCTCCGCTGCAATTCCACGATACCAGACTGGTCTAAAATCGCCTTGATATAGGCTTCGATATGATCTGATGTATTTTTAAATCTCATAGTAAATCAAACTCCTTCTTTGAACCTTGACTATCTTTGACTATACTATCATTTAACACTCTATAAGTCAAATTTTTAGAGCTCAACCCTTGAAAATACTGACTTTCTTTAAAAACACTAAGGCATTAGGACGCCTTGGTTTTTCTTGAAAGTTCCTAAAAAAGTCCACAAAAAAGAGCCCTAAAAAGGGCGTAATATTGACGAGTTCAGCAGGCAAGAAACTAGCACGGTCAGACGTGCTTTTTTTATTACCTGGTAATATTATAGCATATCTTCCATAGCATTTCCATTTCGTACATTTGCGCTAGATCGTCATACTTCCAAGTTGACATCAATTAATCTAGTGCCTCTTTATTTTCTAGCTTAAAATCTAAATTATTCAAAAAAAGCAACTAACAAATGTAGTCACTTTAAATATTATTATTCATAGGCTGAAACAGGACAAAAATTATATGCACCAAAGTCTGCTTCGTTATAATGTTTATCTACGCTTCCTAGATGGTGTTGATCTATTAACAACGGGATAAAGTTATTTCCTTTTTCTTTGTGGCAAATTATTCTCATAGGATTACCTTTGAAACCAAATTGCCATATTCGCAAGGACTCCGTATCAATTTCAGGATGTAAACTATTAATCGCTTTTATATATACTGAGTAAGATTTATCTTTTTCTTTAACCTCATGACAATGCTTAAATTCAGGAGTAGTATTTTCACTGCGCCAATATTCCGATATTTTTGGAATTAAATAGGAAAATAGATATGTGATTTGAATACTATACATCGACTCATCTTTTAAAAATGTCGTAAATTCTTTGTGCTTATATGATTTTAGCCAATTTGAATATAGAAAGGTGAAATATACTCGATTTTTGTTTTGATCTTGGGTAGCTTGAGCATCCGGTACTTGTTTTTTAGCTTGTTGTGCTTTAGGTACAGGGCGTTTTTTTTCTTAGGCATAATTGTATCATTCTAATCTAGAAATATAAAAATTATATATCACTTTATCTTCAATTTTATTATTACAAATATCTAAAGGCTTGCATTCTCCTCTTGCAGTTATCCAAGGCAATTCTGAGTGAGAAAGTTGTTCTAATTGGTTCCCGTTTAACTCTCCATAAGCCTCATTCACCTGATCAATGGAATCTATCTCGTCGGCGTTTAGAAAATCACCAACTTCAATATCAAGCTCACTATCTGTTATCTCAGAGTATTTATTCTTTTTATATTTTTCGTAAACTTCAGGAATAACTGGACCATGAACCCACGCTTCGAAATCGGCATTAAATAGCTTTGAATTCAAAAGTTCATCATCGCTATCGTCTTCAGCTGTTAAAACTAAATGCCAAACATAACAATAATATAACATTTTTTGTAATTTCTTAGGAGTCATATCACTAACTCTAGAATCAATCAGATACTTTATAGTAGCTTGTAATTTTTCATCCATTTCCTCTCTCCTCCTTTAAGTTGATTAGGAGCTTTCACATCAAACAAAATGCTCTCCCATATGTCTATTCTACCATAATTTCACTAAATATAACCTTAAATACACAAAAAATTTAATTGTATTTACCATTAGTATCAGAAACTGCATGCTTTAATAAACAAGGAGAGATGGGATTGTATAAATAATATCAATAAAAATTTGTATAGTTGACACCTCCCAACAGTACCTAAAGTTTTATAAAACTTAGTTTTGTGACTAGGGTACTTTAAGAAATAGCCTCTAAACTCTCTAAAGCTTTTTTCTAACTTTGTATAGCTGAGTTTTTGATAACCTTAAGTCTTTACAAATAATCGTTAAATCTTCATAAAAAACCTAAAGTTTAGTTGTGGCTAGCCACTCCTTATAGTCGCTTAGATTATTGATTAAATCTAATACTGCTAGTCCTTCTTCAGCTAAAGATATAATCTTATCTATGACATCATCTTTATAATTCATATTCGATTAGATTTTTTTTACAACTAAAATAGTGTTTACTGAAAGTCAATTTGTATTTTAAACGTTTTATTAAAAAACTAGGATTTTATTCTGATTTGTTAAGTTTTTACCCCCTTTTTCTCTGAACATCTCCGACTTGGAAAAAGTTACCGCTCCCGGTACCTAAAATCAACGAAAATGCTTTACAAAGTGGGGGGGAGTGTCAATATCCTTTCAGTTCTATAAATCTTTTAGCGATTACTTTTCTTCGACTATTTATATAACGAGTAGTTTTATTTAGTTTCTCTGCCACGTCTTCCCAAGTCGCACCAGCTTCTAAATATCTCATTTTAAAAATGACTAGATCACTTTCAATTAAGTTTTCCATCAAGGTATCTACAACTAGTTTGAAGCCTTCTAAATATCTTAGTGTTTGGTCTTCTTCAATTCTAATGATTGTCGCTTCAGTAGGACTAGATACTGTCTTGCCTTTCCCACCAGTATAATCTTCAGTGCTATGTTTCTTATTATGTATCAGTTCCTGTCTTCTCAAATAAATTTTATTAGCAAGCGTTCTATATCGTCCTAACTCAATATCTATCCCGTCCAGGTCTCTGTTACTCAACTCGTACATAGGCAAGTACCTCCACTTAAATTTAAAAATTTTTTTATCTTTCAATTTGTCAAATTGTAAATTCTGTCAAACTGACAAAAAGTGCTAAAAGCCTTCCAACACTCCACTTACTAGGTATCATTGTTTTAAGTTTGACAACTCTTCAGTATGACAAGTTCAAGGGAAATTTCTTTAATTTATCCCCTCAGTTTCTCATATCTTACATTCTGTGAAACTCACTCCATTCTGTAAACCCCTGATATACCTTGCTTTCAAGCTATTACTTCTTTTCAGTTTATGCTTACTTTGTTATGTGAAACTTAGTAAAGCATAAAAGTAGGACTAGCGATATCTCTTCTGTTTCAGCCATATATCACTAGCCTTACTTAATTTGTTCCCTATTTTTCTAAATACACTTTGATGTCCCGATATTCCTTAGAAAAATCCATCCACCCGCTAATATCAGGGTTTAAGAATGGTAGGACAGTAAGCGGACTTACTTCTGTTCGATACAGCGATAGAGAATGTCTCTGACTTATTTCCCTGACTACACCTGTATGGATTTCTTCTACATCCTTCTTTAGTTCTTGAATTTCATCATATGCGTCCAGAATTCGTCTAAGTTTCTTTCGGTATTGTTTATAGATCTTCTTAGTTTCCATCCGTTGCTTAGTTTCTTTAAAAATGTATTCAAAGATGACTGCTTTAGCTTCTGAAAAATCACTATTATATTTTTCCTGAAGGCCATTAATAGCTTTTTCCATCTTTTCCAGCTGCTCTAAAGATTCTAAGTTATTTGACAAAAAAGAATCTATGTTCTCAAATGAAACTGCTTGATTGCCTAAAAGGCTTTTTCTTTTTTCGCTTAACTGTTCTCGTGCTGAATTAATCTTACTTTTTTTATTATCTAGATCATCCAGTGTTTCAAATACTTGATTAATATCCATTGCTTTCTCCTAGTTCCATTGAATAAAGTAACCACAATCTTCTTCAACTTTTTTTACATCAAATCGGGTATGTAAAATCAACCGTTTTCCAAAATAGTCATTCGCATTCACCCAACTAAGTGTATCTTTCTTGCGATCAAACAAAGTAACAAAGTTTTCTAGATCTCCGATAAAGCCTTTTTTGTCACCTTTATTCCCTAATGTTGTATCATCTACAATTAAAAAGTTATCTACAAAGAATGTTTCACTTGTCCCTGTCTCTTTATCAACTTTAAGAAGATAATTTCCTGAAGTGTCTTTCATTTTTTCTAAGACACTAAATAGTGATTGACTAACAACCATAGATACATTGCGCTCTGGATTGATTAAAGAAACAATAGATTTCAAGTCGTCCATACTTGTAGCAGTCTGCACTTTCGCAGTTTGGAGAATTTTCCCAATCTCTCTATTTCGTGTTCTACGTTTTAATTTAATAATCTTTTTACCAAGAAAATCCGTTAAATTATATTGACCATCGTCTAATTGTTCCTGTGAAAAATCAAGTTTTCCACTGAATAATTTAACTAAGTAATCAACGCTGATAGTTTTCTTTTTATCTGCTTCTGTTCTCTCAACCGAATTTTCGCTAACTTCTTGTAATGAATCATATTCAAAGTCAGTTACTTCATACTTCCCACCACGGGTACGAGTCTCAATAACATTTACTAGATCAACCAGTTCTTTACGTTGATGTTCATTTTCGTAACTATCAAGGATTGGTTTTTCAATGAGTACATGATTATTTTCTACGGTCATCCCTCTAGTGTTATAACCCGTACTTCGGATATAAGCTTCTAGATTTTCTTTTTGTTTAGCTAAGTTATTTGTCATTTTTTTGCTCCTTCATCTTTTAATATCTGATTTTTGTTTATAATTTTTTCTAAAATTCTTTGCTTTTAGCTTTTCTTTTAGAACTCTCCGAGCCTTTAGAATCATTTTTTCTAGATTTTGATTTGTCTTGTTTGTTAGCATATTTTTCTAGTATTTCTTGTTTCCGTTGTTCTAAGCTATCATCTTCTTTTTTACACTGAGAAAAGATTTTCTGTCTTTTATCTGGATCCATAGAAAACTTGTTGGCTACTACATACCCTAAAGAAGTATCTCCTGACATCACCCTCACCCCCTTTCTATGCAAACAAAAAGGGACATACCACTAGCATTAAATGCTTACGGTATGTCCCTGAGTTGTTCTCAATAGACTTATTTTTTAGTTTCTTTTTTGACTAGATGAGTAAATTTCCCATCTGAGTAGAATAAAGTAATTTCTCCAAAACTTGGAACTTTTTCTATCTCTATTATACCACATTTTTCGTAGACAACAAAGCCTTTTTCTGTTGCAAATCGCATTTTATCATCATTCATTGATATTCTCCCCTCACTGTGTTTATAGTGTATCTCTTATCTTTGATCGTGAAAGCCTTGAAAGTGTTCCCTTCTAAACCTTTCAAAATCCTACTTGAGTTTCTAGCATTGTAAACCGTTCGCAGTTCGCTACTGTCCAAGTTTGTATTAAAAATCGTAGTTTCTCGATTATTGATAATATCAAACAAGAAATCCTGTTCCCAATCGCTCTTAGGGGTTACCGTCCCATTTTTTGCCCCTAGGTCATCAATGATTAGAAAATCAACATCAACAAGCTTTTTAACTGCCTCATACTCTGTTAAATTTGCATTTCTTCCATAAGCCCATCCTTCTTTTATCTGCTTGATAATCTCGGTTAAGCTGACAAATAAGACACTCTTAGGCTCGTTCTTCTCTCTGAAGCTCTCATTGATTTCTTTGGCCAGGGCAAGCGATAAATGACTTTTTCCTATTCCTGTGCTACCACTGATTAAAGTATTTCCTGTCATACCTGCAAGGTACTTCTGAGCTTGACCTTTTACAAACTCTAACATCTGACGCTCCTCTGTCGTCTTAACAAAGAAATTATCAAATGTCGCTCCTTTCAACTCGTTAGGAATCGTGCTATCACGCATTAAGACATCATAAGTTTTAAAGTAGGCTTGTCTGTCCTCGAACTGCTGTAATAGTTCTTTCTCTTGTTGTTTAATATCTTCCTTCACACACTCCGGGCAAAATGATTGTAGTTTTCTTTCTGAACCCCCTAATACCGGTACAGAAATTTCCCAATAATTGACCTGGTGAATATCGCAAACTTTATCCGATATTTTTCTGTTATTAAATTCTTTAAATTGTTCCTTCATCTTTGCAACTCCTAAAATGGTAGATCTGGAAAGTTGTCTTCGGACTTCCCTTTTATGGTTTTAGGCTTTTGATTCAAATAACCGTCAAACTTAGATCCGAAAAGTGTTTCTGGTCTCAGATATTTAGAAAACTCAGGACTATCCTTCCATTCTGCCGTTTTAATATCTATCACCTGTTTAAAATCTTCAAGTGTATAGCCTTCTTTGAATCGTGCCATTATCGGCTTCAAGTTTTTGTCCAAATATTTATAATTTTTCCCAACTGTATGATTCAGATAAGCTAGAGGGATTCTTATTAAATACTTCTCAGGATGTCCTTTAGTTATTTCCTCAATCATTCTCGGAGTTAACCAATTTGGGAAAGTAAAGTCAGGTTTACCTGACAATATATATTCTTTATATAACTCTTTATCTGACTCTTTATCTGACTCTTTATCTATCTCTATATCTGTTGGACATGAGTTGGAAATAGTCTTTTTATTTTGGACATTCTCCAATTTTGGTATATCTTGACTATTTTTTCTTTGGTCTCGCTTATATTTCGCCCAGTTTGTTTCACTCTCAACCATGGCTTTTGCTTGCGATAATGTAGCATGGCCATCATCGTCTATCTGAATCAGTCCGCATTTTGTAAAATATGCAACTGTCATATTTATATCATCCTCGGACACATCCAATTTTAAGGCTAGCTCCTGTACCAAATTATCAAAATACCCCTCATAGTACAAAATACAATCATCTTCTAAACTTTCCAACATAAGACGGATATAAATCACTGTCATAGTGTAGCCACCAGGCATATTTTTAAGTCGTTTAATAAAAAGATTATCAAAAAACTTCTTATCAACTTTTAACCAAAAATATATTTTAGTCTTTGCCATCATCTACCCCCAAAAACTTTAAAACGTCTGAGATTTTATAATACGCTTTTCTAGTATCTTCAATAGGCGGTATATACTGCGGTAGTCCTGCACCTTCCCATTTTATCAAGGTTTTATCTCCTATGCCCAGTTCTTCCTTTAGTTCCACCTTACTGATCAAATCTAATCTTTTTTGAGGTACTTTCTCATGGCTTTTTAAATACCGTTCCACTGCTTCCAAAATCTTAGACTTTAAATCTTCAATCATTTTTTCAAACATCTTAGTACCCCCATGGCTTAAGCCCTGCAAGCTGAATATATCGCCCATAATCAGGGCTTAAATCCTCGATAGTTGTCTCTATCGTCTGTGTACTTTCTCGCTCGATTTGGGCGCTTTTTTTGTGGTCTCGGTGGTTTAAATACATGAGAAAGCCAATCAATATCACGGTAAAAATAAGCGCCTGTGTATTGCTTAAATCTAGTTCATTCATGCTATGTCCTCGCTTTGTAATTCTTGATATAATTTACTTGATAGCTTCGCTTCATCTTCAGAAAGTCGTACACCTCTTCAGAAGTTACTTTATCATCTAAAAAGTCAATGATGAACTGAAAGAGGTTCGGATGTTTATCCTTGATTTTAGTCATTAGCTTGTCAAATTCTGATCGTGTCATGTTATCTAGGTCTAGAGTCATATTTTTCTCCATTAGCCTTTCCTTGTCCTTTTTCTTGCCTGTTTTCTATATGGTATGCTTCACCACTCCAAACGCTGGGCAGTGGCCCCAAGTTGGCGAACGCTTGTAGCGGTGTTTCATGAGTAATTACCCATCTTTCAGCTAAACAAGGCCTTAGAATCACCCTGTCAGCGCTTGATTTCAAAACCTTTTCTAATTGCTTGCCTGCTCTTCGGTTTTTCTTTAGATATTTTTTGCTATAATCAAAGCATAGAAAAAATTTCTATACTCTGAATTGTGTCGCTTGCTCGCCTTGACCAAAATTTGAGCAAGTGATTTTTTTATTTTCTTTTTGCATGATTACTACCTGACTTTGGTTTATAAAGCAAGTCTTTACTTTCGATAAGATCTAGAATCCAACTGATTCCTTGCTCCACCGTTTCAAGAAATGCGCCCAGGTCTTCACTGTCCAAGTTCTCGTAGTTCATACAAAGATATTCAGCTAGTTGTCTGTCTTTCTCAACTAGCTTTTTAAAATCCTTGGGATACTTAGGAATTTCTAACCCCTTGGCATTTGTAACTGTCTTAAAATCATTTTCCATTTTCTATACTCCTATGCTTTAAAAATTAGTTCTTTAATTTCTGAATATCTCATATTCAAGTTGATCATCGCTATTACCATATCTTCCAAGCGCTGATAGTTTGTCAGTTCCGCGCTTGTTAAACTGTCAATACCGTTTCCACTTTCTCGCTCTTGCATGAGTTGGGATTTGTTTTTCCCAGTCGCTCCCTTTAGCAGTAAGTTTGTAAGTGTACTATAGGCATGCTTGGGCGCTTTCTCCCATGATTTGATAGCTTCGGTTAAGGTCTTGCGCTTCGGCTTTTCCAGTTCCCTTTGAAGATAGCGTTTAGAAAGTTCATCACGCATTTCAAAGAAGGCTTTGACTAGGTTTTTCTTAAACTCTTTTACGGGTTCTGTATTTCGTAAGTAAGTGATCAGCAAGGTTGCTTGTTGCTCATTCAAAATATAGTCCCGTACATTTTGCCCACTCTTTGAAGGTGAAATTTTAAATTGCACCTTTCCGAAGCTTTCAAAGTCCTCTCGGTGCTTATTCAGCAAAATCTTCAAATGTCTGTGCTTAATTTCAGCGCAGTCTGCAACGATACTACTCAGTGTATACGGCTCTTTCTTGCCGTCCATATAAACCAATTCCATTGGTTAGCTCCTTTCTTATTTTTGTCAATGCTTGCCACCTAAAACAGTACCAAAGTAAATCATTGAGGTAGGGAAAATTTAGGAGAGAATAAACCCCTACAAACCCTTGATACTGCCATAGGTAGCAAGCACCTGAATCTAGCAAAAATTAGCTAGTCTGATAAATCAATCCCCCGTGCTAAAGCACCACATGAGAAATTTATAAATGTAAGATAGTATTACGATTGTGTTGCTCCTTTCTAACTATAAAATAGTTCATCTATGGTTATGTCTGATTTGATTTCTGCAACCATTGACTTAATCGCTAGGCGTTCTTTGTCATTGAATGGTGTTTTTCCTAATTCTTTGTTGTTATAAGACTGCAAAGAAATACCTAACTTGTCCGCCATCTGTTGCTGTGTAAACCCTAACATAACCCGATAGCCTTTTAATTTACTCATAGGTTCCCTCCTTTCTTAGAAAATCTCCCTCCATGAATAGATTGAAAGTGTGAAAAGTTGGATTATGCACATTTTTCCTGTGCTTGATTGTATAATGCACAATTATTTTTCTGATGCCAACTATTTTTTTTAAATTTACACAAAAAAAATGTACTTTTTGAAAAAATAGTTTATAATCATCTATGAAAGGCGTGAAAAACATGAATAGATTAAAAGAATTAAGACAAGAGAAAAAGCTATCCCAAAAGGAATTAGCTGAAAATATCGGAGTTCATTATCGAACTCTTCAAAATTGGGAAAATGAAGAAAGCCAAATCAAACCAGAAAAAGCAAAACAATTAGCTGATTTCTTTGGAGTAAGTGTTGCCTACTTGCTAAATTACTCAAATAGTAAAAAAGACCCATTTGATGGTTACATCCCAACACCAAGAGAGTATCGTTCATGGCAAGAATTTGACTATATGCAATTGTCAAAAACCGATTTAGATTTTTATGACTATGAAAAATTAAGAAAGCATCTTGATCCATTCGCTCTAGAATTGATGCTTAACTACTTTTTCTGCACCGATGATGAAAGAGAACTGCTTAGAACTATTGCAAAAAAATTCGCAAAGAAAGATGCAGTATCATTTTAAAAAAATAATGACAAGTAATATTATTTGAAAATACTGATAAGGAGTAAACCCCATGGGATTTTTTGACACTGTAAAACAAGAAGGTAGTTTTTCTACCGCATCTGGAGTAAATGGACTACACTATGTTGTCCTTCAGGTAACTTTAAAAGAAAAGTTTTTCGGTACTGGATCAGGAAACCTTACAGAATTAGAAGATGTTATCAATAAACAAGCTTCAAAAGGTTATCGCCTGCATACCATCACAACCGCCAATGGTGGAAGCAAAGGATTAGGCGGTGGCGACCGTATCCAAGCTACAATGGTTTTTGAGAAGATTCTATAAAAATCCCCCATATTCGCCAATAGTGCCCATATTCGCCAATAGTGCCCATATTTCTAAGGTCTATTGTGCAAAAACAAGGGAAAGTGAAAAATAGAAAGCCAATTTTACAGACTAAAGCGCAAAAAACGGCAAAATTGACAAATAGAGATGACTAATATCTTCTAAACCATCGGCGAAATCGTGGGCATATATAGAGAGAATTAAAATGAACAAAGAAAATCCATATTTTGAACAAACCAAACAAAACTACATAGAAGTTGAAAAACTCTATAAACTTGGTAAAGCAAAGCATACATCTTCTAAATACAGATTTCTTGCACCAGCAGTTAAAAGACAATCTGAACAATTCTTATTTGAAGCCAAGACTCAAAAAAGAAAATATTGGAAATTCAGTCGTGGTTCTCTGGTATTTGTAGAGTTCGGTGTAAATATAGGCGGAGAATTATCAAATAATCATTGGGCTATTGTCTTAGACAAAGTAGATAGTCCCTATAAAAAAACACTTACAGTAATTCCTCTAACATCTAAAAATCAAATAGATACTGTACTCATAGACGAAGTCATTGCGGAATATCCTTCTATTTTGCTTGATGAATATATTGAAAAATTACACAAAGAATTATTTGCCTACCTAAAATATTTAGATTCCAATAATGCAATTACTGAAGCTGCCTTATCGGATGTCTACCAAGCTTATACAGAACAATTTTCAAACGAAATAATTCAACCTAAGATAATAGACGATGATAACCTTAAACGGACACAATCAGAAATAAATGACGTTATTGAATTAACTCAATACTACAAAAAATACATTAAGCGTTCTTATGCCAAGTGTAATAACCTTCAAACAATCAGCAAAGATAGAATTTTAAAGAAAAATAGATTAGATCCAATCGGAAAAATGAAAGTATCTGATAACACATTGGACAAAATTAACGAAAAGTTAAAAGAATTATACCTTTTCTAATCTCTTGACATTTTTTAATAATTATATTACAATACAGTTATTAGGAGTTTAGCTCCATAAAGTTTACATTTGGATTTTAGATCCATAACGTGATAGTAGCCGTATTTGATACGGCTACTTTTCTTTTTATATTCTAGTAAACATAACTTAAAATAAAAAACTCCCCATATTCGCCTTGTTTTCTATTCTGGTACAATTTACCGTCCGACTGCTTAAAATCGAAAATAGAGGGGTTCTCGTAGCTCCTCGCATGGTATAAACTCAAAACCTTTTCTAATTGCTTGCCTGCTGATGAAAAAGGAGTTAAAACCATGAAAATTACACAACACACGAAAAAAGACGGATCAGCAGTCTACCGCTCTAGTATCTATCTTGGCATTGATTCTGTAACTGGTAAGAAGGTTAAGACTACCATATCAGCACGAACAAAGAAAGAACTCAGAAACAAGGCCAACCAGGCTAAGGTAGAATTTGAGAAAAACGGCTCGACACGGAAACAACGCTCACATATAACAACCTATAGCGAACTTGTGGACTTGTTTTGGCAAACCTACCAGCATACCATAAAGACTAATACGCAGATAAAGATAAAAGGCTGCTTAAATAACTACCTCTTACCCTCATTTGGTACTTACAAACTAGATAAACTTACCCCTGTTATTATCCAAACCCAGGTAAATAAATGGGCGGATGAGTACAATCAGGACAGAACGGGATATAAAGAATACAATCACCTTCATGCCTTAAATAAACGTATTCTACAGTACGGAGTTTCTATCCAGGCATTAGACAATAACCCTGCTCGTGATATTGTCATTCCTAGAAAGATAACCAGAGATAAACAAGAAATTAAATACTTTCAAGATCAGGAACTTAAAAACTTCCTCTCCTATCTCGATAGCCTAGAAAATACCTTTATCAATTTTTATGATACCGTGCTTTATAAGACGCTCCTAGCTACTGGACTGCGCATCCGTGAATGTCTGGCCCTGGAATGGTCTGATATTGACCTGCAGAACGGAACGATCGATATTAACAAAACACTCAACATTTTAAACCAGGTAAACACTCCTAAGACAAAATCAAGCTATAGAGTTCTAGATATCGATCATAAAACAGTGCTCATGCTTCGTCTCTACCGAGCAAGACAAGCAGAAAACGGTAGAAACATTGGCTTAACCTATGAGAAAGTATTCTCTGATAGCTTTGACAACTATGTCAATACTCGAAAGGTTGATTATCGCCTACATAAGCACTTAAAAAGCGCTAACTGTACTGATTTAGGCTTTCATGCTTTCCGACACACTCACGCTAGTATCTTGCTTAATGCTGGCCTGCCATACAAGGAAATACAGACACGGCTTGGCCATGCAAAAATATCTGTAACTATGGACACTTATAGCCATTTATCAAAAGAGAACCAAAAAAGAGCAGTCTCATTCTTTGAAACTGCCCTCGAAAAAATAAAAAGTTCTTAAAAAAGTCCACAAAATTAAAAAAGCGATACATAAAACCCTTATGTATCAACGATTATAGAATGATTTCGGTATAATTGACTATTATACCGAAATTTTTTTATTTTTAAAAGAAAAAGGGCGCTGGTAAAGAATAATCTTCACTAACTCCCTATTTTTCTACTTATTTAAGCCTAATTCTGCTAATATTTGTCGTTTGTAGGCAATCTTTTGGACTTCCTTGTCCTCATCTTCAGACCAATCTAGTTTAATTTCTGAGACAATCTGCCCAGGCCGATTTTCCAAGATATAGATGCGGTCGCTGAGATTGAGGGCCTCTTCGATACTATGCGTTATGATGAGGGTCGTCAGTTGCAACTGCTTGTGAATTTCCAGATACCAGGCATGAAGTTCCATCTTGGTCATCTCATCCAAAGCACTAAAGGCCTCATCCAAAAGAAAGAGCTTGTGCCCAAAAAGATAGGTCCGGAGCAAGGCTACACGCTGGCGCATCCCTCCGCTGAGTTCGTGAGGATACTTGTCCCGTACAGCTGTCAACTGGAAGGTCACAAGGATTTCATCTGCTCGGGCAATAGCCTCTGCCTTATCCACCTTTTGAATCAAGAGTGGCAGAATGATATTGCCAAGCACCGTTTTGTGCTCCAAGAGGAGATCCTTTTGCAGCATATAACTCACGCGCCCCTTAGGATTTTCCTCGCCGTCAAGGACAATTCGCCCAAACTGGACTTCTAAAATCCCAGCGATTAGATTAAAGAGAGTGGTCTTTCCAACACCACTTGGACCTAGGATAGAAACTACTTCACCTGAAATCACCTGCAGGTTGATATCCTCTAAAATCTTTTCATCGCCATAGGCATAGCTGACGTGTTCTAGTCTTATTTCTGTCATTATTTCACAAATTCATTGGTGAAGCCTTTGTCTGTCAAGTCTTCTTTAAGGATACCATTTTCTTTATCCCATTTGTAGAAGGCATTCCAACGTTCAGCGTCAAATTGTCCCCATTTTTCCTTGTCATTTGCATATTCTTTTGACAAGTATTTTTGAGATTCGATAACAAAGTCACGTTTTTCCTTGAGTTCAGGTGCATTCTTGATGAGGATATCTGCAGCTTCTTCTGGATGCTCCATGGCATATTGGTAGCCTTTTTTGATGGCTTGGATGACTTTACGAGCTTCTTCCTTGTTGTCTTTTAGATAGTCGTTGTTTGCGATGATAACGGGTGAGTAGTAGTCAAACTCCTTGACATAGTCTTTCAAGTACATGAAGTTAGCATCTACACCTTGCGATTTGGCAAGGATACCATCCCAACCGTAGTAGATCCAAGCAGTGTCAAAGACGCCATTGGCAATTGGTGTGATAGAGTTTGAGTCGTTGTTTGGTACTTTTTCGACCTTCTCAAAGTCTCCGCCTTGTGATTCTACCAAGGTTTTCAACATAGCAAGCTCCGTTGGGTCATTCCAGGTTCCGTATTTCTTCCCAACTAAGTCCTTTGGACTGCTGACATTGTCAGATTTACGAGAAATGATTCCTGATGTATTGTGCTCAACGATAGCTGCAACAGCAGTGATTCCTGCACCTTTTTCCAATTTCTTAGCCATGTAGTCTTGGAAATAGATAGCAAACGGCGCCTTGCCATTGATCACCAAGTCAGATGAGCTTTCTTCTGGTGGCAATTTCAAGTCAACATCCACTCCAGCTTCTTTGAAATAACCTTTTTCCTTGGCAACATAAAGCCCTGTGTGGTTAGTATTTGGCGTCCAGTCTAGGATAAAGTCAATCTTCTTGAGTTCTGCTTCTTTGTTGTCCTTAGAAGCAGTCCCTTGACCACAAGCCACCAGCACGACAGCTACAAGAGCTGTCACAAGCGTTAAAAACACTTTCCATGTTTTCATCATTTTCATTTCCTCTTTTCTTTTTCTAAAACATCCTTATCTTAGGGACGTTTCCATTTAATCACATATTTTTCACTAATATCGACCAACTTCATACCGAGAAGGCTGATAATCGACACCAGAATAATAATGGCAAACATGGTATCATACTGAAACAGTTTTTTAGACTGAATCATATAGACACCTAGTCCTTCAAAGCCTCCCAACCACTCAGATACCACTGTTGTGATAAAGGCGTAGGAGACACTAACCCTCAGACCTGCATAAAAGTAAGGCAGGCTAACCGGGATTTTAAAATGCCACAGGATTTGCCAAGGCTTGGCTCGCATCAGACTAAATAAGGTCAGCATATCCTTGTCACAATGCCTAAATCCATCCAAAATACTGACGATGATAGGGAAGGTTGTCGTCAAGATAATCAAGACAATCTTGGGCAAAATTCCATAGCCTAGCCACAAGACCAGGATAGGGGCTATGGCAATGGTCGGAATGGTCTGAACAACCACCATCATAGGGTAGATAAGATCATTGAGCCAAGTCAGACTGTCCATAAGCACCGCCATGATACAGGCAATCAAGACTCCCAAGACTAGACCTAGCAAAGCCACTCTCAAGGTCGCCCAGCTATGGTGCCAGAGAAATTCTCTATCTCGAACAAAGGCCTGGAGAATTTCAAAAGGGGTTGGCAGGATAAACTTGGGTAAAAGTTTGAATATTCCCGCTAACTGCCAGATTGACAAGACTCCTAGAAAACCAAATAGACTAATGTGACGTCTCAGTATACTTTTCAAGTTTCTCATCAATACTTAGAATCTCTCCTATATTTATTTTGACATTGGCAAAGACATTATCTGCTTCCCGCCCTGTCACTTCCAACGCTTCTTTGAGAATACGCATGAGCTCATCAAACTCCCCTTCCAAGACCGTTTCAAAGGGTGTCACTACCATGGTCACGGACTGAGCTTGCAGATAAGCAATCACCTGATCGATAATAGCAATTCGATTAATCCCCTGTGATAGGGGCAAGACTTGCAAGGCAATGCTTGCTTTCATAAAAACCTCCTTTTCTCAGGTTTCCCTTTGACAAAAAGAAAACCCCTTCCATATATGGAAAAGGTGCAGAATTCGGCTAAGTATCGTTCCCTACGCTGGCATTACCCAGATCAGGTGCGGTCGAAGTTTAACACTTCCTCTCAGACTGTACACAGACTCCCATATCTTATATGGAAATATAGTAACGCAAATACAAGGAAAAGTCAAGGAAACTGCTTACAGAAAATCATGAAAAAGAGCTTGAAGGCAAATGTTTCAAACTCTTTCATAACTTTCTTATTTAGCCTCGTACCATGTTGCCCCTTCATTTTCATCTGCGATAAGTGGAACACTGAGTTGGATGGCTTCTTCCATGGTTTGTTTCACTAGAGCTTTAACGGCTGCTAGTTCTGATTTTGGAACCTCAAGGACGATTTCATCATGCACTTGCAACAGCATCTTGGTCTGATAACCACCTTCAACTAGAGCCTTATCTAGCTGAATCATAGCAATCTTAAGAATATCTGCTGCTGAGCCCTGGATAGGAGAGTTGATGGCTGTACGCTCTGCAAAACCACGAATGTTGAAGTTGCGCGAATTGATATCCGGCAACTCACGACGACGCTTGAAGAGGGTCTCTACATAGCCCTTATCACGCGCCTCACGCACCACCTCATCCATGTAGTTTTTAATACCTGGGAAGCGTTCAAAGTAAGTGTCAATGTAGGTTTTTGCTTCCTTACGGCTGATGCCCAGATTATTAGACAAGCCAAAGTCTGAAATCCCGTAAACCACTCCGAAGTTAACCGCCTTGGCATTACGACGGTCGTTTGGAGTCACATCCTCAGGACGTTCAATTCCAAAGACCCGCATGGCCGTCGAGGTATGGATATCAGCTCCCTCTTGGAAGGCTTTGATTAAGTGCTCATCCTTAGAAATATGGGCCAAAACGCGCAACTCAATCTGTGAATAGTCCGAGCTGAGCAGCACGCTATCCTCCCACTCAGGTACAAAAGCCTTACGAATGAGGCGGCCTTGTTCCAAACGAATAGGAATATTTTGCAAGTTTGGATCTACACTAGACAGACGTCCGGTCTGAGTCAAATCTTGCACATAGCGCGTGTGGATCTTGCCATCATCCAAAATCCAGTCTTGCAAACCAATCACATAGGTAGATTGAATCTTAGCAATCTGACGGTAGTCTAGAATTTTTTTAACAATCGGAGCAATAGGAGCTAGACGCTCTAGCACATCCACAGCTGTCGAGTAACCTGTCTTGGTTTTCTTGGTGTACTCTAGAGGAAGACCTAGTTTTTCAAAGAGAAGGACGCCCAACTGCTTAGGCGAGTTGATATTAAACTCCTCACCAGCTAGTTCATAAATCTCTTGAGTGAGTTGCTCAATGACGACCTCATTTTCAGCCTGCATCTCAAGTAGGGTTTCTTTTTTGACCTTGATCCCAGCAATTTCCATCTTGGCAAGGACAAAAGCCAGAGGTTGCTCCATGTCATAGAGAAGGTCTAATTGCCCATGTTCACTGAGTTTTTCAAGTAAAACCGGCTCAGTCTCAACCAATACAGCAACCTTGCGAGCCAAGTGCTCCAAGAATTTCTCTCTCTCAGGGATGGCTTTCTTGACACCCTTACCGTAGAAAGTCTCATCATCAGCCAGATAAGTCTGGCCGTAGAGACTCGCAATGGTTGAAATTTCATTGTTCTCGACTGTTGAGAGGAGGTATTTGGCCAAACGACTGTCAAAAGCAGGTGCCTGGAGATTCAAGCCCAAGCGATTTAAAAGAACCTTCGCTTTCTTAAAGTCATACACTTTCAGAGGTGTTTTTTCTAGAAAATCCTTGAGAATCGGCTCCTGCAAGAGCTCAAGTTTATCTGTAGTGTAAAGTTTATCTCCGCAGGACCAGGCAAAACCAACCAAGTCATCTGTATGGTAGTTCTCACCAAAGAGTTCAAAGTGGAAGATAGAGTCTGCGCTCAGCATGTCTTGACTGACGTGGTCAACGATGGCGAAATCCAAACTTTCAGGCACATCCTTCGACGAAACATTTAGAGCTTGTTTGAGCTGTTTGAAGCCCATCTCATCGTAGAATTTCCCGAGTTTTTCCACATCTGGGCCATTATAGACCAAATCATCAAGGCCAATCTCAATCGGTACCTGAGTATCAATGGTCGCTAGTGTTTTAGATAAAAAGGCTTGTTCTTTATCGTTGACGAGATTTTCCTTCATCTTAGAAGCCTTCATCCCATCGATATTTTCATAAATACCCTCAAGCGAACCATGTTCCAGCAAGAGTTTGATACCCGTCTTTTCACCAATCTTAGTAACACCAGGGATATTATCAGACTTATCCCCCATAAGAGCCTTAAGATCAATGAACTGAGCTGGTGTGAGGCCCATCTTTTCCATGAGGTAATCTGGTGTAAAGGCCTCAAACTCAGCCACACCTTTCTTAGAAATCTCGACCACCGTATGCTCATCCGTCAACTGGATCAAATCCTTATCTCCGCTAACAATAGTCACATCGAAGGAATCCTTCTCAGCCAAGCGACCTAGAGTTCCGATGATATCATCGGCTTCATACTGGGGCAGTTCATAATGGCGAATCCCAAGGTGGTCTAACAACTCACGAATGAAGGGAAATTGCTCACGAAACTCATCTGGAGTTTTAGCACGGCCACCCTTGTAGTCTGCATACATCTCTGTTCGGAAAGTCGTCTTGCCTGCATCAAAGGCTACCAAAACATGACTGGGCTCAACCCGTTCTAAGACATGATTCAGCATGAGTTGAAAGCCATAGATTGCATTGGTATGAAGGCCATTAGCATTTTTAAAACGATCCAACTGCTGATAGAGCGCAAAAAAAGCTCGAAAAGCAACAGAAGATCCATCAATTAATAATAATTTTTTCTTGTCCATACACCCATTATAAAGGAAAGCAAGGAAAAATACCATCGGAAAGAATAGGCAAATGGTAGTGAAGTTCTCTTTTTTATATTCTTTCTAGATTCTAGCTCCATTACTATCCACTCGATAGCCATCCACTGTAGTATTCACTGCTAAAGCCCCTGAAGCATTAACGTAGTAAGATTTTCCGCCTACCTGGAACCACTGACTAGACTTCATAGCCCCTGAACTTTCCAAATAGTACCATGTTCCATTTTCCTTGAGCCATCCCGTCTGCATCTCACCCGAAGTCTTCAGGTAATACCAGTGAGAGCCATCCTTAATCCAGCCAGTTGACATGACCCCATTTTCTTTTAAATGATACCAATTGCCATTGACTTTTTTCCATCCTGTCGCTAGCTTACCATTCTCTCGGTAATACCAACTCCCTCCTTCTTTTTTCCAGCCTTTTTCTGTATTGCTTAGCTCTGCATACTGCACATATCTTCTAGAACCGCTATAAGACAAATAACCGAGCCACTTATAACCATCCTTTTCAATAACCTGGTCATAGCTCACACTCTCACCAGCATAATAGTAGTCAATAACCTGTCCTGTACTTGACGGTTGGTCCATAATAGGCGATTTCCCCGTGAATACTATTGTCCCACTAGACGGAAGTTCTGGGCTACGAACATTCTCACCCTCACTATGGCTAGCAGATAAATCCCTGAAATGAATAAAACCTGTCATCGAACTAGCCTTGACCTTTCGGCGGTTATACTTTTCCCGAACCCCATAGTTATACTCTTCGATTTCAATCGTATCCCCCGACACATTTGATACCCAGGCCACGTGCCCATAATAACCTTCTGTCGACCAAGCAATAGCCCCAACTTCTGGCTTAGTATCCACACGGTAGCCTTCTCGCCTTGCACGATGTCCCCATTCATTTGCATTTCCATAGGCAGGAGGAATCTCAAAGCCATTTACACTACTCAAACGAAAGGCCGCAAAAGAGGTACACTGGCGAGAATACATCCGCCACTGATCGATTTCAACACTACCATTTTTGTAGTGAAGCGGATAGTCATCTCCACGCGCTACACTGTCGGCCTGAACTGATTCCCCACCAAACAAAAAGGTACTTGTAACAAACAAAGTAGCCAGCCCTACACTCAACTGAGTACATCTACTCTTCTTAACTCCTGATTTAAAAAACGTCATTAATTCTCCTTAATAATATAAATTTCCGAGGTTACCCTCGTTTATACTATTCGGGAGAAAAAGAAAAAAGTGAGCAAAGCTCACTTCATTTTAGGATTCTTAGTCTAGATAGCGAATCAAGTTCTTTTCTGTCAAGATATCTGAGTAGGTGAAGGATTCAACGTAAACATTAGCTTGTTTATCTCCCTCAACATCCCCAAATTCAACGATAAATAGAGATGGATAAACCTCAATTAGCTTACCCAATCTATTTTTTTGGCGCTTACGGCCATTCTCCAAAGTCATTTCAACGACTTGTCCCTCATGCGCCTTGATCTCTTCTTTGATTTTTTTCATCTTGGCTACATCTGTAAATGCATCTGACATTTTATGCCTCCCTCTTTGAGATACTTGAAAATTTATTGTATTCTTTTTGGAAAATCAATTCCACCGTTCCACGAGCTCCACTACGGTTTTTCTCGATGATAACCTCAACCTTGTTATTTGGAATTCCTTCCTCTTCTTCACCCGCACGATCGTAGTAGTCGTCACGGTATAGAAAGGCTACGATATCCGCATCCTGCTCGATAGAACCCGATTCACGAATATCAGACAAGACTGGTCTCTTATCCTGACGCTGTTCCACTCCACGAGATAACTGACTAAGAGCAATGACTGGAACTTTCAATTCCTTAGCAAGAATTTTCAACTGACGAGAAATTTCAGAGACTTCTTGTTGGCGGTTCTCACGACCAGTCCCTGTGATAAGCTGTAGGTAGTCGATCAAAATCAATCCTAGATTGCCTGTTTCTTGAGCCAGTTTTCGTGAGCGCGAACGAATTTCCGTAATCCGAATCCCTGGTGTATCATCGATATAAATACTCGCGTTGGCTAGGTTCCCTTGAGCAATGGTATACTTTTGCCACTCCTCATCAGTCAATTGACCTGTACGGATAGAATGGGACTCCACCAAACCTTCTGCTGCCAACATACGGTCTACTAGACTTTCTGCACCCATTTCCAGTGAAAAGATGGCAACTGTCTTGTCCAACTTAGTCCCAATGTTCTGAGCAATGTTCAAGGCAAAGGCCGTCTTACCAACTGCTGGTCGCGCTGCTAAGATAATTAACTCCTCCTCATGGAGACCTGTCGTCATATGGTCCAAATCACGGTAACCCGTTGCAATACCAGTGATATCCGTTGTTTGTTGTGACCGAACTTCTAGATTCCCAAAGTTGATATTTAGAATATCACGGATGTTCTTGAAACCACTACGATTGGCGTTTTCGCTAACATCAATGAGCCCCTTTTCAGCCTGAGCAATGATTTCATCTGCAGGCTTAGAAGCCTCATAGGCTTGGTTGACAGACTCTGTCAATTTGGAAATCAAGCGACGTAGCATAGCCTTTTCAGCTACAATTTTAGCATAATACTCCGCATTAGCTGAAGTTGGCACAGAGTTGACGATTTCAACAAGATAGGACAAGCCACCAATATTTTGGAGATCCCCTTGGCTATCCAAAATCGTCCGAACTGTCGTCGCATCAATTGCTTCCCCACGATCCGACAAATCTACCATTGCTTGGAAAATCAACCGATGAGCATATTTAAAGAAGTCACGAGAATCAATGTATTCTCGGACAAAAACGAGCTTACTCTCATCTATAAAAATAGCCCCCAGAACAGATTGTTCTGCCAAAATATCCTGAGGTTGAACTCGCAGTTCCTCTACTTCTGCCATCCGACTTTCCTTCCTTTTACAATCTTGTCAAGAAGTTGTAAACTTAACCTTCTTTTACACGAAGATTGATGACACTTGTAACATCTTGATAGATCTTCACTGGTACATCAATCAAACCTACTGCTCGAATTGGTGCTTGCACTTGAATATTGCGTTTGTCAATCTTAATACCAAACTGCTTTTGCAATTCTTCTGCAATTTTCTTGTTAGTGATAGAGCCAAATGTACGGCCATCTGGTCCAACCTTTTCAACAAACTCTACAACAGTTTCTTCTGCTTCAAGCTTAGCCTTGATAGCCTTTGCTTCAGCAATCATCTCTGCATGAGCTTTTTCTTCAGATTTTTGTTTTCCACGCAACTCACCCACTGCTTGAGCAGTCGCTTCCTTAGCCAAATTCTTTTTAATCAGGAAGTTTTGAGCGTAGCCAGTTGGCACTTCCTTGATTTCGCCTTTTTTCCCTTTTCCTTTGACATCTGCTAAAAAGATTACTTTCATTCTTCTTTCTCCTTTTCCTTTAGTTCATCTAAGACAAGTTGAGTCAGTTTGTCTCCAACTTCTGTTAGACTCATATTCTCGATTTGCGCGGCAGCTAGATTAAAGTGACCACCGCCACCCAACTCTTCCATAATACGTTGGACGTTGATTTTACTACGACTTCGAGCCGAGATAGAGATAAATCCTTGTGTATTTTTTGCCAGAACGAAACTAGCCTCAATACCAGACATAGCCAACATAGCATCAGCAGCCTTACTGATAACAACTGTGTCATAAGTCGTTGAGTCCTTAGCTTGGGCAATCAAGATATCTGAACCTAACTTACGACCTTGTAAAATGAGTTCATTTACCTCACGGTACTCTTCAAAATCTGTCGCAGCAATTTCCTGGATCGCGATACTGTCACTTCCCCGTGTTCGGAGGTAGCTAGCCACATCAAAAGTTCGACTCGTTACGCGAGATGTAAAGTTCTTGGTATCCAGCATCATACCAGCCATCAAAACACTGGCCTGCATACGACTCAAACGATTCTTCTTAGAATTTTGGAACTGAATCAATTCTGTGACCAACTCACTGGCACTACTTGCTCCACTTTCGATATAGGTGATGACTGCATTCTCTGGAAAATCCTGATCACGTCGATGATGGTCAATGACAATAGTTTGAGTGAATAGATCATAAAAACCTTTGGATAAGGTCAAAGCTGTCTTCGAATGATCCACTAGAATCAACAAAGAGCGCTTGGTAACCAGCCTCATCGCATCAGACAGCGGCAAGAGCTTGGTAACACCCTCTTTTGCCAAAAAGTTGATAGCCCGCTCGATATCTGGCGACATCTGGTCTGCATCGTAGACTGCATAGCTGTCTTCTGTAATATTGCTTGCAAACAACTGCATGCCAACGGCAGAGCCCAAAGCGTCCATATCTAGATTCTTGTGCCCGACCACAAAGACTTGGTCCACACTTCGAATTTTATCTGAAATGGCTGTCATCATGGCTCTGGTACGTGTTCTTGTTCTCTTAACAGAGGCTGCGGAACCACCACCAAAATAGACTGGGTTCTTGGTTTCATCATTTTCCTTGACAACCACCTGATCACCACCACGAACCTCAGCTAGGTTCAAGTTTCTTAGAGCAACTTTCCCTATCTCATCATGATTTCCATCACCATAAGAAAAGCCCATGCTCAAGGTCAATGGCAACTGTCTCTGTTTTGACTCCTCACGAAAGGCATCAATCACAGAGAATTTATCATTCATCAATTCCTCTAGTACCGTGTAATCTGTGAATACATAAAAACGATCCATCCCCACACGGCGAGAGAACATAGCATACTTACTAGCAAATTCTGAAACAAAATTGGCTACAAAACTATTGATATGACTGATATCGGAGTCAGATGTCGCATCCTCCAAATCATCATAGTTATCTACCGAGATGACTCCAATGACTGGACGGCTAGTTACCAATTCGACAGTTGCTTCGTACTCTCCAGAAACATCAAAGAAATACAAAACACCCGAAACCTTGTCCATATGAACAGCATATCGTGTTTCGCCCAAGGTAGCATACGAACCTGGATTCCCAACAGAAGCCTTGATGATGGTTTGAATTAACTCAACATCAATTTCGCCTTCTTCAGTCGTCAAAATCAGCTCAGCATAGGGATTAAACCATTCCACTTCTCCACTTGATAAGTCTAATTTCAGGACTCCCACTGGCATTTGATCAAGCAAAGTACTCAAGCTATTTTCGGCTTGGTGATTTACATATTGGATTTGTTCAATTTCGCTCTTTTCATACTGTTTTTTTTGCCATACAAATAAAAGCAGATAAAGCAGTACAAATAAAAACAAAACAGTGATTGTTACAGCAAGATTATGTGAAAAAATAATCAGCAAAGTTAAGATTCCGAAAGTTGCAAGTCCTAGCAAGACCGCAGAAAACGGGATTAAATTATTTTTTTTCATTCTAAACCTCTTGCGCATTATTATATCACAAAAACCCTTAAAAAGCGACCTTTTAAAAGATGCAAGCCCTTCATTTCTCTAACTTCAGACACAAAAATAGGAGGGAATCATCACCCTCCTACCCACGTGTTCAAATCACTAACACCTAACGTTCAACGATGAGGGCTGTTCCCATCCCTCCTCCAATACAGAGAGTTGCTAAGCCAGTTTTAGCATCACGTTTCATCATCTCATGTACAAGGGTCACTAGGATACGGCAACCGGAAGCCCCAATTGGGTGACCAAGAGCAATGGCGCCACCATTGACGTTGACAATATCTGTGTTGAAACCAAGTGTTTTACCAACCGCACAAGCCTGAGCAGCAAAAGCTTCATTTGACTCAATCAAGTCGAGATCTTCAACTGTCAAATTGCCTTTTTCAAGAGCCTTGCGAGTCGCATAAATCGGCCCACATCCCATCATCTTAGGATCCAAACCTGCACTTGCATACGAACGAATGTGGGCAATCACTGAAAGTCCTAATTCTTCAGCTTTTTCAGCACTCATGACCAAGACAGCTGCTGCCCCGTCATTGATACCGGAAGCATTTCCCGCTGTGACAGAACCGTCTTTTTTGAAAACAGAACCTAGCATAGACAGGCTCTCCAAGCTAGTATTTTTTCTAGGATATTCATCTGTATCAAAAACGATAGGATTGCCTTTGCGTTGAGGAATGACCACTGGCACTATCTCTTCTTTAAAGCGTCCAGATTCTATAGCTGCAACTGCTCGTTTTTGTGACTCTAAAGCAAGAGCATCTTGTTCTTCTCGACTGACACCATATTCTTCAGCCACATTCTCAGCGGTAATTCCCATATGGTATTCGTTAAAGGCATCAGACAAACCGTCCTTAATCATGGTATCTACCACTTTTGAATCGCCCATATGGCCGCCCCAACGGAAGCTTGGCAAAACGTATGGAGCCTGACTCATGTTTTCTGCACCACCAGCTACGATAATATCTGCATCGCCACATCGAATCGCTTGAGCAGCCAACTGCACGGCCTTCAAACCAGAACCACAAACCTTGTTGATAGTAAAGGCTGGTGTAAATTCAGGGAGTCCTGCATGAACGCTCATTTGACGAGCTACGTTTTGACCTAAACCTGCGCCTAGGACATTCCCCATAATCACTTCATCTACTAGCTCTGGTTTGACATTGGCTTTTTCCAAAGCACTCTTAATAGCCAACGCTCCCAAATCAACAGCTGAAACATTCTTCAAACTTCCTCCAAAGGAGCCTATTGGAGTTCGCACTGCCGAAACAATCACCACGTCTTTCATAACTGCCCCCCATATATACCTTTTATAATGACGCAATACAAAAGTGGTTTACACTGGTGTAAACCACTTTAAAAATTCTATTTTATGATTCTTTCACTTCTAACAAACCAACTTCACCATCTTCACGGCGATACAAAACATTAGTTGTTTGATCTTCTACATCTACATAGATAAAGAAATCATGTCCCAATAAATCCATTTGGAGAAGAGCTTCTTCTAAATCCATTGGCTTCAAATCAATTTGTTTTGAACGAACGACTTTTGGTTGCACAACATTTGCATCTTCAACTAGAGCATCTGTAAAGAGTTGACTTGTCGCAACTTTATTTTTATTCTTACGTTCGATTTTAGTTTTATTTTTACGAATTTGACGTTCAATTTTATCTGTTACAAGATCGATAGAACCATACATATCTTGAGAAATATCTTCAGCACGAAGAGTGATAGATCCAAGCGGAATTGTTACTTCAACCTTTGCTGTTTTTTCACGGTAAACTTTCAGGTTTACTCGTGCATCCAACTCTTGCTCAGGTTGAAAATACTTTTCGATCTTTTCGAGTTTAGAAACTACATAATCACGAATTGCTTCTGTTACTTCTAGGTTTTCACCACGGATACTATATTTAATCATATAAGTACCTTCTTTCTAAACATTTTTGTTTTTCTAATTATATTATAACGCTTTCATTTTCATTTTGCAAATTTTTTCCTCATCTTACAAGGGAAAAAGTTTTAACTTCCAAAGCACCTGCTTCTGCCAAAAGTCGTTTCACACGATTCACAGTTGCCCCTGTTGTATAGATGTCATCAATCAGCAAAATCTTCTTAGGAAGTGAGATTCCATCTTTAATAAAAAATGGAATTTCAGTAGCCAACCTTTCTAAACGGCTTTTAGAAGAACTAGCACTCTCTTCTCTTTTTCCTAATATATCTTTAAAAGAAAAGCCTGCTGCCTCAACTAAACCCTCGACTTGGTTAAACCCCCTCTCAAGCAATCTTCCAGGACTTAGGGGAATTACAACAAATTGATAACCTCTATACTTTTTCAGCTCCTCAGCAAGAACAGAAGCAAAAACTTTTCTAAGCAAAAAATCGCCATCAAACTTATATCGACTGAAAAAGTCTTTCATAGCTTGATTATAGGTAAAGATTGCCTTATGATCAACCCGAATTCCTTCTTTACACCAAAGTTTACAATCTTGACACTTAATTGACATATCTGTTTTCATACAGTTTGGGCAATAATTCTCACCAATCCTCTCAAAACTAGAAGCACAAGCTGAGCAAAGATAACTGCAGTCATCCTTCAAAAGGAAGAGACTGCTAAAAGTCAGCTCACTCTTTGTAGTCTGGCCACATAGTAAACAGTTCATAATCTCGCCTCCTTGTTCATCTGCTTTATTTCCTTGATTGCTTTTTTTATGGAAACATTTAATCCATCATGAAAGAAGAGCAGTTCACCAGTCGGTCTATCCATACTCCGCCCAACTCTCCCTCCAATCTGAATCAAACTAGACTTGGTAAAGAGACGATGATTAGCTTCTACAACGAAAACATCCACACAAGGGAAGGTGACCCCACGCTCCAAGATTGTCGTACTAATAAGGATTGTCAACTCTCCATCTCGAAAAGCTTGTACCTGCTCTAATCGATTTTCTGTGATAGAGGACACAAAGCCGATGTTTTCATTTGGAAACTGTTCCTGCAAGAGTTCTTTTAGTTTCTCGCCTTTCTTAATCTCAGATGCAAAGATCAACAACGGATAACCTGTTCTTCTCTGCTTCTTAATGTAGGACTTTAACTTTGGAGATAACTGACTCTTTTCTATATAGCGATTAAAATCTGATAACCAAACTGGCTTTGGAATAATCAATGGATTTCCATGAAATCGTCTTGGCAAGCTCAGTCGTTTTAATTCTCCAGTGCGAACCTTTTTATCTAACTCATCTGTAGAGGTCGCTGTAAGAAATATCCTTAGCCCCTCCTCCTTTACACATTGGTTTACAGCATAGTAAAGAACAGAGTTGTCAACATAAGGAAAGGCATCTACTTCATCCACTATCAGCAAGTCAAAAGCATGATAAAATTTTAACAGCTGATGAGTCGTTGCAACAACTAGTGGTGTTCGAAAATAAGGTTCTGACTCACCATGAAGTAGTGCTATCTCACAAGCAAAGTCATTCTGCAGTCGTTTATACAGCTCCAAACACACATCAATTCGAGGGCTGGCTAAACAAACTGCACCACCTTCATCAATCACTTTAGCCACAACTTGATAAATCATCTCTGTCTTTCCAGCTCCTGTTACAGCGTGAACCAAGATTGGCTCTTGCTTGTCCATCGCTTGAAGCAGTCCCTCTGACACTTTTTCTTGAAAAGGTGTTAACTGACCACGCCATTTGAGGGCGTCTTGCTTAGGAAAATCCTCCTGCGGAAAATAGTATAAAGCTTGATCACTCCTGACTATCTTCATAAATAAACACTCCCTACAATAGTAAGCGCCTATAGGCAAATACCATTCTTCTAGAATCGAACTATTACAACGTTGACAAAACAGTTTCCCCTTCTCTTTTCTCATTGCTGGCAGTTTCACCGCCATCTGACATTCTTCTTTTGTTAATTCTTTCTCAGTAAACAAGCGACCGAGGTAATTTGGATTTACTTTCATACTTTAATATTCGTAAAAATCTAGCACTTTAGAGTTTTTTTTAGTACAATTGAATCATGGAATTTAGAACAATTAAAGAGGATGGGCAGGTCCAAGAAGAAATCAAAAAATCCCGATTTATCTGTCATGTCAAGCGTGTTTATAGCGAAGAAGAGGCTCGTGACTTCATCACTACCATCAAAAAAGAACACTACAAAGCCACCCATAACTGCTCTGCTTTTATTGTAGGGGAACGCAGTGAAATCAAACGTACGAGTGATGATGGCGAACCTAGTGGTACTGCTGGAGTCCCTATGCTTGGCGTCTTAGAAAATCATAATCTTACTAATGTCTGCGTAGTAGTTACTCGTTACTTTGGTGGAATTAAGTTAGGCGCTGGAGGTTTGATTCGTGCTTACGCAGGAAGTGTAGCCTTGGCTGTCAAAGAAATAGGCATTATTGAAATCAAAGAGCAAGCTGGCATAGCCATTCAGATGTCTTACGCTCAATACCAAGAGTATGGTAATTTCCTTAAAGAACATAATCTCATGGAACTCGAGACAAACTTTACAGATCAAATCGATACCATAATTTATGTTGATAAGGAAGAGAAAGAAAATATCAAGGCTGCTCTTGTTGAGTTCTTTAATGGAAAAATCACTTTAACTGATCAAGGTTTACGAGAAATTGAAGTCCCTGTAAACTTAGTGTAAACAAAGGAGAAATACATGGCGTTTGGGAAATTTATTCAAGGACTTGCTGGTAACTTCAGCGAGCAAAACAAAGAAGCTCTTATCAAAGAATATGGTCAATACCTACTAGAGAATGAAGAAATCCAAAGTGGATATAAGCTCATTCGTGACGCAATCATCTTTACAAATATTCGTATCATATTTACAGATAAGCAAGGCGCTACTGGTCGCAAGATGTCTGTTAAGTCACTCTTTTTGATGAACATTGTAAACGTTGAAATGGAAACTGCTGGAGCAGGTATAGATGATAGTGAGATTACGATCACTTATTTAGAAAATGTCTTTCTAAAAGCACATAATGAGCATCTGAGTTTCTATAAATTTGAATTCCCCAAAAAAACAGACATCCTCCCTCTTTACACCTATTTATTAGAATTGGCTTATCACAATCGATTAAAAATTAATGGCTTAGACCTTTGATATAAAAAAATCCTATCACTTTGATAGGATTTCTATATTTTACAAATAGCCTTAAGCGCGTTATACTAGTATCATCTTATACAAAGAGGTATATCTATGGCTATTTATAACAATATCACTGAACTAATCGGACAAACACCGATTGTTAAACTTAACAACATTGTTCCAGAGGGTGCTGCAGACGTCTATGTTAAACTAGAAGCTTTTAACCCTGGATCGTCAGTAAAAGACCGCATTGCCCTTAGCATGATTGAAAAGGCGGAACAAGATGGTATTCTAAAACCGGGTGCTACCATTGTTGAAGCAACGAGTGGAAACACTGGTATCGGTCTTTCATGGGTCGGTGCTGCTAAAGGATATAAAGTTGTTATCGTCATGCCTGAAACGATGAGTGTGGAACGCCGTAAAATTATCCAAGCCTATGGTGCTGAACTCGTCCTCACTCCTGGTAGCGAAGGAATGAAAGGGGCCATTGCCAAAGCTCAGGAAATCGCCGCTGAACGTGACGGCTTCCTTCCACTCCAATTTAATAATCCAGCTAATCCAGAAGTACACGAAAGAACAACAGGAGCTGAAATACTGGCTGCTTTCGGTTCTGATGGTTTAGATGCTTTTGTGGGTGGTGTTGGTACTGGTGGAACGATCTCAGGTGTCTCTCACGCTCTTAAAGCAGCAAATTCAAACATTCAAGTTTATGCAGTTGAGGCAGACGAGTCAGCTATCTTGTCTGGTGAAAAACCAGGACCTCACAAAATTCAAGGTATCTCAGCTGGATTTATTCCTGATACACTTGATACAAAAGCCTATGACGGTATCGTCCGTGTAACATCAGATGATGCTCTTGCACTTGGCCGTGAAATCGGCGGAAAAGAAGGCTTCCTTGTTGGGATTTCCTCTGCCGCAGCGATTTACGGTGCAATTGAAGTTGCTAAGAAATTAGGTACAGGTAAGAAAGTCCTTGCTTTAGCACCAGATAACGGCGAACGTTATCTGTCTACAGCACTCTATGAATTTGAAGTGTAGTCTCCTAAATGCACTTAGCCCTTTTAAAGGGCTTTTTATTTACTCGCTCTAAAATAAAAAAAGGAAGCAAATTGCTTCCTTTTCATTATTAGTTATTCAAGGCTGCTGCCATTGTAGCTGCAACTTCTGCTTCAAAGTCGTTTGCAGCTTTCTCGATACCTTCACCAACTTCAAAGCGAGCGAACTCAACTACTGAAGCATTTACTGATTCAAGGTAAGCTTCAACTGTCTTGCTGTCATCCATGATGTATACTTGTGCAAGAAGTGTGTATGCTTGGTCAACTTTAGTGTTGTCAAGCATGAAGCGGTCCATTTTACCTGGGATGATTTTGTCCCAGATTTTTTCTGGTTTGCCTTCTGCAGCCAACTCAGCTTTGATATCAGCTTCAGCTTGAGCAATCACTTCATCAGTCAATTGTGCTTTTGATCCATACTTCAAGTGTGGAAGAGCTGGTTTACCAACCATTGCACGGCTTTCGTTATCTTGGTCGATTACGTGGTTCAATTGTGCCAACTCATCTTTAACGAATTGCTCATCCAATTCTTTGTAAGAAAGAACTGTTGGTTTCATCGCAGCAATGTGCATTGAGATTTGTTTAGCAAGCGCTTCGTCTCCACCTTCAATAACAGAAATAACACCGATACGGCCACCATTGTGTTGGTATGCTCCAAAGTGTTGTGCATCTGTTTTTTCAAGCAAAGCAAAACGACGGAATGAGATTTTTTCACCGATTGTAGCTGTTGCAGATACATATGCAGCTTCAAGAGTTTCACCTGAAGGCATTGTCAAAGCAAGTGCTTCTTCGTTGTTAGCTGGTTTACCTTCAGCGATTACTTTAGCTGTAGCATTTACCAACTCAACGAATTGAGCGTTTTTCGCAACGAAGTCAGTTTCAGCATTTACTTCAACTACTGCTGCAACGTTACCGTTAACAAATACACCAGTCAAACCTTCAGCTGCAACACGGTCAGCTTTCTTAGCTGCTTTCGCCATACCTTTTTCACGAAGCAATTCAATCGCTTTTTCGATATCACCGTCTGTTTCTACAAGCGCTTTTTTAGCGTCCATAACACCGGCACCAGATTTTTCACGCAACTCTTTTACAAGTTTAGCTGTAATTTCTGCCATTTTGATTCTCCTATATTTTTTAAAAATAGGAGAGCTGGGCTAGGCCCCGCCCTCCTAGGTAATTACTATTTATATGAATTAAGCGTTGTCGCCTTCTACAACTTCAACGATTTCTTCGATTGAGTCTGCTTGAGCTTCTGAAGCTGCAAATTCTGCTTCAACTGCTGCTGCATCTTCACCTTGACGTCCTTCGATGATAGCATCAGCCAATTTAGCAGTGACCAATTTAACCGCGCGGATAGCGTCATCGTTAGCTGGGATGATTACATCGATATCATCTGGATCAGTATTTGTGTCAACCATCGCTACAACTGGGATACCCAATTTTTTAGCTTCTTTAACAGCGATTTGCTCTTTATGTGGGTCAACTACGTACATTACATCTGGGATACGAGGCATGTCTTCGATACCACCCAAGAATTTTTCAAGACGTGCACGTTGTTTGTTAAGAAGTGCAACTTCTTTCTTAGGAAGAACGTCGAAGATTCCTTCTTCTTCCATACGTTTGATTTCTTTCAAACGAGCAATACGTTTTTGGATAGTTCCCCAGTTAGTAAGAGTTCCACCCAACCAACGGTGGTTGATGTAGTATTGACCTGAACGCTCTGCTTCTTCTTTAACAGCGTCAGCAGCTTGTTTCTTAGTACCAACAAACAATACAACTGCATCGTTAGCTGCTGCATCACGCATAAAGTCGTAAGCTTGGTCAGCGTATTTTACAGTTTGTTGCAAGTCGATAACGTGGATTCCGTTACGCTCAGTAAAGATGTACTTAGCCATCTTAGGGTTCCAGCGACGAGTTTGGTGACCAAAGTGTACACCAGCCTCAAGAAGTTGTTTCATTGAAATTACTGCCATGAGTATTTCTCCTTTTTGTTTTTTCCTCTCCTCGATTTCAACTTGCAAAACGACCCGAGGGCAACAGTTTCACAATTCATCAAGAATGAGTATTATCGTTTACACGACAATTTTCATTCTACCACATTTTATCAATATTTTCAAGTGTTTTTACTAGTTTTTGGTCTAACTTAAAACTAAAAAAGAAAAGAGACTCAAATCGAGCCTCTTTATTTGGTTCATTAGTTTGGATAGATGTATGTTACGTAACCTTCAGAAGTTGTAGTTGGGTTGAACCATCCACGTTTGTTTCCGATTGTACGATCTCCACCGTAGTTTGATTCTGATACTTGGATACGAGATGATGATGAAACTGCTGTAACAACCGCTACGTGTCCATAACCACCATCATTCCAACATGCAATCGCACCAACTTGTGGAGTTGATCCAGTACGGAATCCTGCAGCTGCTGCACTTGTAGCCCACTGCGCTCCGTTCCCCCAGTAGTCTCCAGCCCAAGGTGCCAATGTCTTAGCTCCCCAAGTACATTCACCAGTTGGATAACTTGAAGCATTTGTACTGTATGTTGGACGCTGTCTAGTTGGAGTTGGAGCAGGTGCTGGAGTGTAGCTTGAATCATCATCTGATGAAGAGCTTGAAGTCGCTTGCACTTGATCTGAAAGTGTTGTATTTCCAGAAGCAACAACTGATTGTTGTTGACTTGTTTGACGTGCTTTATAAGCTGCTTCTGCTTCAGCTGCTGCTTTTGCTTCTGCCTCTGCTGCTGCTTTTTGTTCCAATAAAGTAGCTTTATCACTTTCTGCAGTAGCTTTCTCTGCAGCAAGGTTTAACTCAGCAACTTTCAACTCTGCTTGTTTTGTTGTCAATGCTTGTGCATCGTCAGCAAGCGTTTGTTGGTTCGCAATGACAGTGTTGATTGCTTCATTATTTGCAACCTGTTTTTCAGCGATAGATTTCTTATCAGCTTTCTGTTGTTCCAACATTTTGTTGTTAGCTGATACAATCTCGCTCATTGCTGCAACACGTGAAATAGCTTCTGTAATTGATTTTGAGTTTACAATTGTATTGATGTAGCTAGTTGCAGCACCGTTTGTTTGTGCGCTACGTGCTTGTTTCTCCAAAGATTCATTACGAGCAACAATGTTCTTAGAAAGCTCTGTAATTTCTCCTTCAAGTTTTTTAGATTCAGCTTGAAGTGTTTCATTTTCAGCTTGCAAGCTTGCTTGTTGTGTTTGAATAGCTGTAACTTGCGTTTGGATTTCATCTACTTCTTTTTGAGCTTCTTTTTGTTTAGCTGACAAGTCACTGATTTTACTATCTTGAGCAGCAATCTTTTCATCAGTTGTTTCAGCGTGGACAGTTGTCAATACCGCCGCTTGTGACACTAATACTGTACTTAATAAAAGTGACGCTAAGATTTTTTTCTTCATATTGTGTAGATACTCCTTCTATTTAAGACATTACTAGTATACCAAAAAAAGACATAATAAATATTACGCCTTTGTTACATTTTTATTTCTTTCTTATAGATAACACTTTTCAAAAATATATTGGAAAATAAGCATCCATAAAAAGTTTAAAATCATTGATGGGACAAGGCTATAGACGATGAAAACTGGCATGGAATCTACCGTAAATCCCATAGCAAGGGCAAGGAGATAGCTCCCCATATCAAATAGGAAACTCATCACAACTATTGTTAACATTCTTGTCCAACGGTTTAGCAAAATTACACTATTAAATTTATGGAGCGAAGCTCCTATCAAGATAAATAGAAGTGTTGCAATTCCTATCAAGTGGAAAAAATAAATATCGTACACCAAACCCGCTATACAGCAATAAGCTAGATAGAGATATTCTGAAACCTCAATTGTCTCAAACAAGAGAAATAAAAACAGAAAATGACTTGCTAAATGAAAGTGAGGGAAGAAGGATCCCGCTAATTGTCCAATATGTGCATCAATTAGTACGACAAAAGGGAGTAAAAAGAAAATACCAATTTGTTTTAACAGTCTCATTGCTAATTCCCCACTAACTCTACCACATGAAGATTTTTGGTGTCAGCACTTAACTTGACTGTTACTTCCTTTGTTAGATAATCACTGCTGTGTGTTGTAGCAACAACCTCTCCAACAGGGATATCCTTAACATTAAAGTTTCCGAGCCCCCCTGTAGTCACCTTGTCTCCCGCGCTAATGTCGCTGTTGCTGTTTAATTGACTAATTTTAAGCAGTTCAGATTCCTTATCATAACCAACGATAATCCCGTAAATTTCAGTAGAACCATGCAGGATTTTAACAGAAATTTTGTCTGAATTTTCGGTGTTTGTCAATAGATTGACCGTTGTTGAATGATCCTCCACCTTTGAAACACTACCAATCAAACCCCCGTTTGCAATGGCCAACATATTTTCAGAAGCTCCTTTTGAACTTCCCGCATCAATTGTTAACTCTTGTTTCCAAGATACTGGAGCTCGCATAATCACATCTGCTGCAATGGTTTTTGTAGCCTGCAATTTTGACTTCATATCCAGCAACTGACGTAGTTGTTCATTTTCATTTTTTAAACTTTCTGATTGATTAGATTCCACCTCTAGTTGATAGAGTTGTTTTTTTAGACTCTCATTTTCATTGTAAGTCTGCGTCAAATGTCCCAAATCCGATTTGAAAGTATCAAACCACTGAAAGGGTTTTTGAACAATTCTATCTACTAAGGAAATCCCATCTCCTAGTTTCATCACAATAGCGCTTGAATAGGTTGTCACTAATAGAACAGAAACTGCCAAAACTGTGACAAAAACGATGATTAGATATTTTGATTTTTTAAAACGGTTCATATTCCTACCTTTATACTAAAAACCTGCTACTGTGAGCTTCTTATCAATCCTACAAACCTGCTAAGATTTTAAGAAAAATAAGAAACATCCCAGCACCAAAATCACAAGAATTGCCAGTGTATCCTTTTGACTCCATCTCAACTGTCTATACTGACTTCTCCCCTTTCCTCCCTGATAACCACGCGCTTCCATGGCTATTGCCAATGAATCTGCACGCTTTAAGCTAGTCGCAAAAAGAGGAATTAAAATTGGAATCATAGCCTTTACTTTTTGAACGATGCTACCTTCGCCAAAGTCAACTCCACGAGCTTTTTGAGCATTCATAATTCGCGTTGTGTCATCCATCAAGGTTGGAACAAAACGCAAACTCATTGATAACATGAGACCAATTTCATGAACGGGAACTTTCACGCGTTTCAGCGGTGCTAAAAGAGCTTCAACTGCAGCTGCCAGACTCAAAGGCATGGTCGTTAAGGTTAGCAAGGTTGAAAAGAAAATAATCAACACAAAACGACAGAAAATGATTCCTGCTTGTTGCAAAGCATAATCCGTTATTCTTATAAAAGAAAACTCAAATAGGACATTTCCACTTGAAATGAAAAAGAGTTGAAAAAGAGTTGTAAAAGCAATCAAGAAGAACATGGATTTTAATCCCTGAACGAAAAATGAGAGGGAAACGCCCGATAATGCGATAAATATACCTGTCGCTACAAACAGAATGAGATTGGTGAGGGGATTATTGGCCCAAAATACAATCAAAATCAGCAGAATCATGGCAAGCAATTTACTACGTGGATCCAAGCGATGAATGATGGAATCCCCCGGTATATAACGCCCTAAAATCATACTATCCATTTAGCGACTCCTTAAACTCCTCTATCTTGATTGGCAGTTTTTTAAAAGCTACACCTCTATCTGCCAAACGTTTACAAAAGGCTGTGATTTTAGGCACACCTAACTGTACCTTTTCCATAGAGGCTACATCTTGAAAGACATCACTTGGTTTGCCACTTTTGACCAAACGCCCCTTTTCCATAACATAAACCTGATTAGCATATGCAGCTACATCATCCATCAAATGCGTTACCAGAACGATTGTCATTCCAGAAAGGTGGAGTTCTTTAAACAAGGTCATCAATTCTTTTCTGCCCAAAGGATCAAGCCCTGCTGTCGGCTCATCCAAAACCAAAACAGTTGGCTCCATCGCTAGCATACCTGCTATAGCCACACGTCTCATCTGGCCACCCGAAAGTTCAAACGGGCTACGCTCAAAGAGTGACTCATCGATGCCTACCAAGGCTAACTTTTCACGCGCAATTTTCTTGGCCTCTTCCTCAGAAACTCCAAAATTTTGCGGTCCAAATGCAACATCTTTCAAAACAGTCTCTTCGAAAATCTGATTTTCAGCAAATTGAAACACTAGACCAACCTGCTTTCGAATCTGACGAATTTCTTTATTGGTTGATGTAGGGGTAATGACGGTATCAAAAACTCGAACAGAACCCTTACTTGGTACCAATAGGCCATTTAAAAGCTGTAAAATCGTTGATTTCCCACTACCTGTGTGCCCTACTAAAGCTGTATAGGAACCATCCTCAATCGTCAAAGAAACATCAGTCAAGGCTGATGAAGATAGGGGAGTCCCCTCTTGATAGGTAAAGCTCACATTTTCTAGAGTAATTCCCATAACTTGTCCTCTAGCTCTCCTTCTGTCAAATAGCCATCCGGCAACTGATAACCAGTCTCTCTCAAAGATTCTCTCAATTGATTAGTAAAAGGCTCATCTAACCCTATCTGGTCAAGGTCATCCCGAGAAAAAAGTTCTCTTGGGCTGCTGGTTGACTCCACTTGGCCTTTTTTCATGACCAAGACACGGTCACTCATCGCAACTTCCTCTAAATCATGTGTAATGGAGACGACTGTCATCTGGTGGTCTTTTCGAATCTCTTGAACTGTCTGAATCAGTTCTCTGCGTCCCTCAGGATCCAACATACTTGTTGCCTCGTCCAAAATCAAAATAGCTGGCCTCAGGGCAACAACTCCCGCAATAGCCACCCGTTGTTTTTGTCCACCAGATAAACGAGCTGGTTCTCTCTTCTTAAAGTCCAGCATACCTACCAACTCCAAAGATTCAGCCACTCTCTTCTTCATTTCTTCACGAGGAAGTCCCTGGTTTTCTAAACCAAAGGCGACATCATCTTCAACAGTTGCCCCCACAAATTGGTTATCTGGATTTTGAAAAACCATACCAATTTGTCGACGCAAATCCCAAACATTCTCAGAGGACAGCAGTTGGCCATCTATCCAGATTTCCCCAGAGTCTGCTTCAAGCAATCCATCAATCAAACGGATAGTTGTCGATTTTCCACTCCCATTATGACCTACAATTGAAAGCCATTCTCCCCGTTTCACGTGAAACGAGACATTATTAACATCATAATGATCCTGGTCTTCCTTGTAACGAAAAGACAGATCTTTTACTTCAATAATCGATTTCATTTCGAACCAAATGTCCCTTTGAATACATGAGCGCTACCCTTGAAATAATCATAACCAGAGTAGATAGTGAAAAACAAAGCGATATAAAGCAACAGCTGACCAATTAAATTCCAATGTAAGAGCAAAAAGATAATGGCAAACATCTGGCTAAAGGTCTTGATTTTCCCTGGCATCGCTGCTGCTAGAACTGTCCCTCCCGTCTCAACAAGCAACAAACGCAAGCCTGTCACCGCAAGTTCACGACAGATGATAATAGCAACAACCCAAGCTGGAGCCATACCTAACTCAATCAACATGATAAAAGCTGACATAACCAACAGCTTATCGGCCATCGGATCAGCAAACTTTCCAAAGTTGCTAACTACATTCCATTTACGAGCAAGGTAACCATCAAGATAATCCGTTATACTAGCAACTGCAAAGATGATCGCTGCCAGCAAATGACTGCCTTGTGAATGGCCCAAAGTCAAAATAAGAATAAAGAGAGGTATAAAGAGAATTCTACCAATAGTTAATACATTAGGAATTTGTTCTTTTTTCATTGATTTTTCCTTAATCTGTAGTAAATGTAAGTGTCACAGTTCCAGTCTGAGTTGTCAGCTTCGAGGTGTCAATCGTTTGATTGTCCACAGTCACAGTAACTCCCTTCACTACACCTAAAGTAATGGTAACGGGGTTCTTAGTTGAAACTGTTGTTTTTACATTCTTATTGTCTGCGGACAGTGTCACACCACCCTCCAGCTCACTTCCTGAAACACTTACCCAACTAGTTGCATCTGATACTGCCAGTTGAACAGTAGCGGTTTCCTTACTCGTTTTATACCGAGCTTCAATGCGGTTTCCTTCGCCTGACACTGTAATAGTTGATTCCGTAGTAGAAGACGAGCTAGACGTCTGACTACTAGAAGATGAACTAGATGAGGTTGTGGAACTAGTCGAGTTCACAACGCTATAATTAGCTGAAGAAGGACTTGGCTGAGTTTGGATGTAGTTCCAAACATAGTAAGTGACAAAAATTAAAATTGACAAAGCAAATAGAACGAAATAAAACAAGGGGAGATAAGACGTTTTTTTCTTATTTGATCGTCTGCGACCAGACAAGTCTTCTTCATCGACATCTACCTCTTCGTAGGTAATCATACTGCCTGAATCGTAGGCATCCAAAACAATTCCTTCATCTAACTCTACTGCCCAGGCATATTTTCTTAAAAAAGAACGAGCGTAGAAGGTACTAGGAAGTAAATCGAAATCATCTGCCTCCATGGCTTCTAGAAAATGCAACTGAATTTCAGTTTTTTCCTGCAATTCTTCTAAACTCAATCCCTGGTTAATTCTGGCTAAACGTAGAACCTCGCCAATTGTTTTTTTTCTCATACGTACCATTCCTTCTTTCTAGTATTAGTCATCTTTTAAGCTGGAAAGATTGTAAAATCAACTAGATCACCATTATCAATCAAACGATGTCCAGCTTCTAGAACATCCTCCAAAGTAATTTCCTGTAAAATTTTCGGAAAATCAAAAATTGTTTCTCCGCGATCCATCGGTTCGTATTGAGTTGCAATAAATTCCAAAGAGTTCATGCTACTGAAAAACTCCCCAAACATCTCACTCTTAACAAGATCTAAATGTTCCTCGGTAATATCCGCATCATTACTAAACTGACGAATCGCTTTACGAAATTGATGCGACAGAGAAACAGGCTCTTTGGTGTCCATTGTCAATATCACAAAATGAAAGCGACTGTTGACTTCAACCTCAAGTGACAATGACGCATCTAACTTCCCAGTCTCATATAACTTTTGAAAACGATCAGAAGTCCACCCAAACATCATCGTAAATAGTAATTTCAATAAAATATTGTAACGATAAGACTCAGCTTCTGTTATTTGCCCATTACCTCTAATCGCAACAGCAAGTTTAGGTGAAGAAACTTCCATCCGAAGACTATCTGTTTGCTTCACAGGCTGCAAAAGGAGTTGCTCTTTTGAAACCGTAAACTGGTTTGAAACTTCCTTTTCCTTTTTCGAAAAGTATTCCTCAACAACTTCCACATCAAGATTTCCAACTAAAAACAGTGACATGTTGACAGGTTTGTAAAAGTCTGTAAAGTTCTCTTTTAAATTTGAAACTTGAATCTCAGAAATTGATTTTTCACTTCCAACTATATCTGTTGCTAAAGGAGTATCAGGATAAAGGTTGGCTAATGTTGCAAAAAACAAACGTGAGTCTGGATCATCTTGGTACATTTCTCGTTCTTGCTGGATAATATCCTGTTCCCTCAAAACTGATTCTTCTGTAAAATGAACATCTCCAACTAACTCATCTAGCAAATCTAAATTCTCTAATAGATGGTCAATTGTTGAAAAAAGATAGCTGGTCTTAGTAAAGCTTGTAAAGGCATTACTGTCCGCACCTAATCGAGTAAAAGCAGCCATTATATCCTCAGAGTTTTCTCTTTCAAACAATTTATGTTCAAGAAAATGGGCAATTCCTGCTGGATGATGACGTAAACCTTTTTCCAAGCTTGTATAAGTTGCATCTACAGAACCAAATTGAACCGTTACAAATCCATAAACCTCATTGAAATCTTGCTTAGGGAGTAAAGAAACTGTCAATCCATTTGACAATTGTGTTTTGTAGACTGTTTCCTTTACAGCAGAATAGTATTTTTCTTCAAAAGTAACCTTTGTCATTCTACTCCTTCCATAAAGTAAATCGCTTGTAACTTCAAACTGTTGGCAACTTTACAGACAGCTTCTTTATCAACACTCTCTAATTTTGCCACCAATCGATCAATATCAAAGCTTGATTTTCCAAATAGAGAATTCAAATATATTCTTTCAACTAGGGTCTGTTGATTATCTTGAGCCACCAACAAAGATCGTCGAATCATCTCCTTGGTTTGTTCAAGTTCAAAATCTGTAAAGTTACCCTTTTTCAGATCTAGCAATTGATGATTCATCATTTTTCTAGCCTGATTTCGATTTTCTCTATCGATACCCGCATACATCCTTAACAGACCATCAAACAAATCCAATTGACTAGAGACTGTGTAGGCTATTCCAGCATTTTCACGAACGTTTGTAAAAAGTTTCGAATGTGCAAATTCACCCAACAAACCATTCATAACAAGCATGGGCAAATGCTCATCATCACCATATTTTACAGGAGAATGATAGCCTAATTCTAAAATAGATTGCCCAACATTCCTCTGAACCATTCCTTCTCGTAGAACATTCGAATAAGATTGATGGTACTGGATAGTGACGCCGTTCTCTCTAGCTGTAAAGGGTAATGACTTCAGTGATTCTGTAATTTCTACTTCGTTGAAATCACCTAAGAAAAAGAAATCAATACGATCATTTTTCAGAGCATTTTGAAAGCACGTGTAGCTACTTTCCGGAGACTCATTTAAAATGCTATTTCGTAAATCACTGTATCTCAATTGAAGACGCTCATCATGGAAGAACAAGCTATCCAACTCCTTATGAGCAAAATAAAATGAATCATCCATATCAGTAGCTAGACTAGCCAATAACTGTTTTCTTTCAATTTCAAATAGGGCTGGCTCAAAAGCACCATCTTGAACTAAGGGAGCAAATAAAGTCTGTTTCACTAATTCCAAAATTCGAGAAGTCAAGACATTTTTTTTACTTAAAAAATCATCCCTCACATAGGTAAACGTTAGGTCAAGAATATGTGCCTGTCCCCTACGATAAGTACTTGTGGAAATATCTGTTCCATATAAACTTGCCAAGTATCTGCGAAATGCTTGTGATGTTGGGTAAACTTGATTTGCCGTCTCCAACATACTTGCACTTAACATACGTCCTGCTATTGTCTCAAGAGATAAGGGAGCAGTAAAACGAATAGTGATTTTATTTGTTTTAAACTTTTTGGATTGAACAAAATGTGCTGAAATTCCAGGCACTAATTCCATACCTTACCTCCTTACATATAGAGTTCTATTATACCACGAAAATCAAAATTTTTCTTGTTCTCTTTATAGCTTTAAAGAGTAAAACCGTTTTCATTTCAGCAAACTTTCCTTCAGCTATTTCAAGGGAAATATGGTATAATACCAAAGATTGAGGTGAATTATGGAATACAAATTATTTGAAGAATTTATTACGCTCCAAGCACTCCTAAAAGAACTTGGAATTATACAAAGCGGTGGTGCTATCAAATCCTTTTTAATAGATCATCAAGTTTACTTTAATGGCGAGTTAGAAAGTAGACGTGGGAAAAAAATCCGTATTGGAGATACGATTGACATTCCTGATTTAAAGATTGACATCACCTTGACAAAACCAAGTTTAAAAGAGCAAGAAGAGTATCAAGCAGATAAGATTGAGAAAGAGCGAATTGCTAAACTTGTCAAAGAGATGAATAAAGGCGTCAAGAAAGAAAAACAAAAAACTTCTTCATCGCCTAAAACCAAACAACCTCCACGTTTTCCAGGAAGATAACCATGTGGCTCCAACATTTAACAATTAAAACCTTTCGAAACTACAAAGAGGCAAAAATTGATTTCAATCCAAAATTAAATGTCTTTCTAGGTCAAAATGCACAAGGAAAAACCAATATTCTAGAAGCAATCTATTTCTTAGCCTTGACACGTAGTCATCGGACTCGTACAGATAAAAATCTCATTCATTTTGATGAAGAACAACTCCATCTTTCTGGCTTGCTACAGAAAAAAACAGGCTCTATCCCTCTAGAAATTGATTTAACACCAAAAGGGCGTGTGACTAAAGTCAATCACTTAAAACAAGCTCGCCTCTCTGACTACATCGGACATATGAATGTGGTTCTCTTCGCACCTGAAGATCTACAGTTAATTAAAGGAGCTCCCTCCGTTCGTCGAAAGTTTATAGATATAGAACTGGGACAAATTAAACCAATCTACTTGTCAGACTTGTCAAACTATAACCATATACTCAAGCAAAGAAATACTTACCTAAAATCCAGCCAAAAGATTGATGAAACATTTCTGTCAGTATTAGATGATCAGTTAGTAGAGTATGGATGTCGCGTTATAAAGCATCGAATAAAATTCATTAAAGACTTAGAGAAATTTGGTCAAAAAAAACACTTAGAAATTTCAAATAAATTAGAAGAGTTGTCAATATCTTATCAAGCATCTGTCAACTTCACTGATGAAGAACAGCTAACAAGTTCTTTTAAAATGGCTTTGGAGAAAACCAGATCAAGAGATTTGTTCAAAAAGAATACTGGTGTCGGCCCTCATCGAGATGACATTACTTTCTATATCAATGGTATGGACGCTAGTTTTGGAAGCCAAGGTCAACATCGTAGTCTTGTACTTTCTATCAAACTAGCAGAGATTGAGCTAATGGAAACTATTACCAATGAGTCTCCGATACTACTGCTTGATGATGTTATGAGCGAACTTGACAATACACGGCAACTAAAATTACTAGAAACCATTTCTCAATCTATCCAAACCTTTATTACAACAACAAGTTTAGACCACTTACAAAACTTGCCAGAAAACCTTAGTATTTTCAACATCCAAAACGGTAGAATATCTGTAAATCAAAATTGACACCTTTGTAAACAAAAAGAACTCCTGGATTTCAGGAGTTCTTTTTACTTCTTACATGGAGTAGTTTGGTGCTTCATTAGTAATTTGTACATCATGAGGATGGCTTTCTTTTAGACCAGCCCCAGACATTTCAATAAATTGAGCGTTGTCGTGCAATTCTTTAAGGTTAGCTGCACCACAGTAACCCATACCAGAGCGAATACCACCAATCATTTGGAAGACAATATCAGCTGCTGCGCCTTTATAGGCAACACGTCCTTCAATTCCTTCTGGAACAAGTTTGTTTGCTTCATTGACAGAACCTTGGAAGTAACGGTCACTTGAACCTTTCTTCATTGCAGCGATTGATCCCATACCACGGTAGGTCTTAAACTTACGTCCTTGGAAGATTTCCGTTTCACCTGGTGCTTCGTCTGTTCCAGCGAACATTGATCCAAGCATAACCGCATTTCCACCTGCAGCAAGGGCTTTTACAATATCTCCAGAATACTTGATTCCACCATCAGCAATGATTGTTTTTCCATATTCACGCGCAACAGCTGCTGCATCATAGATTGCTGTCACTTGTGGGACACCAACCCCTGCAATCACACGAGTGGTACAGATAGAACCTGGTCCAATACCGACTTTGACAACATCTACACCTGCATCATAAAGAGCACGCGCACCTTCTGCAGTGGCAATATTACCCGCAATCAAAGTGCGGTCTGGGAAGTGAGCACGAATTTCAGCAATTTTACGTAGAACACCAGCAGAGTGACCATGTGCAGTATCAATAACAATTGCGTCAGCTCCTGCTTCAAAAAGGGCTTCGGCACGTTCAAATGTATCTGAAGTGACACCCACCGCTCCAGCAACTAGAAGACGACCAAACTCATCTTTTGCAGCATTTGGAAACTCAATAACTTTTTCAATGTCCTTAATAGTAATCAAGCCAGAAAGACGACCTTCTTCATCCACTAAAGGAAGTTTTTCAATACGGTGTTCTTGAAGAATGCTTTCAGCTGTTGCAAGGTCTGTACCAACAGGAGCAGTAACAAGATTTTCACTGGTCATATGGTTTGAGATTGGCTGATTGTAATCTGAAATAAAGCGAAGATCTCGATTTGTTAGAATACCAACCAATTTACGATTTTCAAGTGTCTCTACAACTGGAACACCACTGATACGGTAACGTCCCATCAGTTCATCTGCTTCAGCAATAGTGTGTTCTGGAGTCAAGAAGAATGGATCAATAATAACACCATTTTCAGAACGTTTTACCTTGCGAACTTCATCTGCCTGTTGCGCAATAGACATATTTTTATGGATTACTCCAAGACCACCCGCACGAGCAATGGCAATAGCCATTTGACTTTCTGTGACTGTATCCATGGCGGCTGTTATAATTGGGATATTTAAAGTCAGATTATCTGCCAATTTTGTTGTTAAATCTGCATCATTAGGCAACACATGACTTTCTGCTGGAATGAGCAATACATCATCAAAGGTAAAACCTTTTTTTAAAAATTTAGTATCCCAATTAGACATTGAAGTTTCCTCTTTTCTTTCTTTTTGAGCTTGACTCTTTTTGTATTGTATCTATCATACCATTCTATGAAAATTTGTCAATTATATTTATGGTAGAAATCATAAAAAACTATCCCTGTGATCCTATGGAAGAGATAGTTTTACGATTCATATTTTATCTATTATTTAAAATAATTTAGTCCCATTGCTCCCTTGACTTCAGATAGAGTTTGCCCCGCAACCTCACGCGCTTTCTCACTACCTTTTTGAAGCATATTGTACACTTCTCCCATATCCTTAGCAAATTCGATACGGCGCTCACGAATAGGACCAAGTTCGCGTTCTAATATTTCAAGTAGATAACGTTTCGTCTTCACATCACCAAGACCACCACGTTGATAATGTTCTTTCATATCTGCAATTTCTTGAGCATCTTCTGGACGACCAAACACATCTAGATAATGGAAAACCATGTTTCCTTCAATCTTACCTGGATCCTCCACTCGAATATGATCCGGATCAGTATACATGCTCATGACTTTTTTACGCAACGTATCCGCATCATCTGCTAGATAAATACCATTATTAAGGGATTTAGACATTTTAGCATTTCCATCTAAACCAGGCAAACGTCCTGCTCTCTCATTTTCTGGATAAACACCTTCCGGCTCCACCAAGACCTCACAATTATAAGCATGATTAAAGGAACGAACAATCTCGCGAGTTTGCTCAATCATTGGTTTCTGATCTGTCCCAACAGGAACATAATTAGCCTTGAAAGCAGTAATATCTGCTGCTTGCGCAATCGGATAAACCAAAAATCCTGTCGGAATACTTTCTCCAAACCCTTTTTGAGCAATCTCTGTTTTTACTGTCGGATTCCGTTCCAAGCGAGCTAGTGATACCAAATTCATATAGTACATAGACAGCTCAGCCAACTCTGGAATCTGACTTTGAATAAAGATAGTTGATTTACTTGGATCCAATCCAACTGCTAGATAATCCAAGGCAACATTCCCAATCGATTCTACAATCGTTTGAGGGTCTTTGGCGTGATCTGTCAATGCTTGTTGGTCCGCCAAAAAAACAAACATCTCATACTTGTCTTCTTCCTGCAGTAATACTCTATTTTTAAGACTCCCAACATAATGTCCAATATGCAGTTTTCCTGTTGGGCGATCTCCTGTTAAAATAATGGGTTTCGTCATTTTTTTCTCCTTCGAAATGGTCTCTTCAATTATAGCATTTTTTTGTTAAAATAACAGAAAATTATTTAAATCAAACAACTAACTCATTGTAAACAAACCTGTAAACTTAATTGACATAAAATTGACAAACAAAAATTTGAATATTTCTCTCTTTTCTAGTAGAATAAATATATTACATATTATAGGAGAAAAACATTGCTTACAGTATCTGATGTTTCACTACGTTTTAGTGATCGCAAACTTTTTGATGATGTCAATATTAAATTTACAGAAGGAAATACATACGGATTGATTGGTGCTAATGGTGCTGGGAAGTCTACATTCTTAAAAATCTTAGCTGGTGATATCGAGCCAACAACTGGTCACATCTCTCTTGGTCCAGATGAACGTCTCTCTGTTCTCCGTCAAAATCATTTTGACTATGAAGATGAACGAGTTATTGATGTCGTCATTATGGGAAATGAAAAACTTTACAACATCATGAAAGAAAAAGATGCCATTTACATGAAGGAAGATTTTTCAGATGAAGATGGTGTTCGTGCAGCCGAACTCGAAGGTGAATTTGCTGAACTTGGAGGTTGGGAATCAGAAAGTGAAGCGTCTCAACTACTTCAAAACCTAAACATTCCAGAAGAATTGCACTATCAAAACATGAGCGAATTGGCCAATGGTGAAAAAGTGAAGGTTCTCCTTGCTAAAGCCTTATTTGGTAAACCTGATGTTCTTCTTTTGGACGAGCCAACCAATGGTTTAGATATCCAATCGATTACTTGGCTAGAAGACTTCTTGATTGATTTTGATAACACCGTTATCGTAGTATCCCACGACCGTCACTTCTTAAACAAAGTGTGTACTCATATGGCCGACCTTGACTTTGGAAAAATCAAACTCTATGTCGGAAACTACGACTTCTGGAAAGAATCTTCTGAGCTTGCTGCTAAATTGCTAGCAGACCGTAATGCTAAGGCAGAAGAAAAAATTAAGCAATTGCAAGAATTCGTTGCTCGCTTCTCTGCTAATGCTTCTAAATCAAGACAAGCAACGTCTCGTAAAAAAATGCTTGACAAGATTGAATTAGAAGAGATTGTGCCATCTAGTCGTAAATACCCATTTATCAACTTTAAAGCAGAACGTGAGATTGGTAATGATCTCTTGACAGTAGAAAATCTAACTGTAAAGATTGATGGCGAAACTATCCTAGACAATATTAGTTTCATCTTGCGTCCAGGTGATAAGACAGCTCTTATTGGACAAAATGACATCCAAACGACTGCATTAATTCGTGCAATTATGGGTGACATCGACTATGAAGGAACTGTCAAGTGGGGAGTTACTACTAGCCGTTCTTACTTGCCAAAAGACAACTCGGCTGATTTTGCAGGAGGAGAGTTAATCCTTGACTGGTTGCGTCAATTTGCAAGTAAAGAAGAAGATGACAATACCTTCCTACGTGGTTTCCTCGGCCGTATGCTCTTTTCTGGAGATGAGGTTAACAAACCTGTAAACGTCTTGTCAGGGGGAGAAAAAGTTCGTGTCATGCTTTCAAAACTCATGCTCTTGAAATCAAATGTTCTTGTACTTGATGATCCAACAAATCACTTGGACTTGGAATCTATCTCAAGCTTGAACGATGGATTGAAAAACTTTAAAGAATCAATCATCTTTGCTAGTCATGATCACGAGTTCATTCAAACTTTAGCAAACCATATTATTGTTTTGTCTAAGAATGGCGTCATTGATCGTATCGATGAAACCTATGATGAATTCCTAGAAAATGCAGAAGTACAAGCAAAAGTTAAAGAACTTTGGAAAGATTAAATAAGACTTCAAAACTCAGTTGGGGTAACCAACTGAGTTTTCTATCATTCTACGAGGTAACATGAAATCATTTTTTAAAACATATTGGACCTATTTTGTTTCTTTCATCATTCCTTTAGTAATTATGACTGGAGTATACCTAACTCAAGGTATCTACTGGAATAGCGATACATCTCCACTATTAGGAGACGGTTTCCATCAATACGTTATTTTTGATGTGGCTTTACGAAATATTTTACATGGAAATGGTAGTTTGTTTTACACCTTTACAAGTGGCCTCGGACTGAATTTCTATGCTCTATCTAGTTATTACTTGGGTAGTTTTCTCTCACCTCTGGTTTACTTTTTTAATCTGTCGAATATGCCAGATGCTGTTTATCTGACCACTCTCTTAAAATTTGGATTGATTGGTCTGTCAACCTTCTTTAGTTTGACTAGATTATTTAAAGATATCCCAAAATTTTTAAAACTTACCTTATCTACTTCCTATGCTTTAATGAGCTTCACTGTCAGTCAGTTAGAGATTAAAACCTGGCTAGATGTTTTTATCTTGATTCCTTTAATTATAACTGGTTTACACCTACTTATAACACAAAAGAAGCGCCTACTATACTTTACAAGTTTGTCAATCTTATTTATTCAAAATTATTATTTTGGGTATATGACAGCATTGTTTCTTATTTTCTGGTATCTCTGCCAAATTTCTTGGGACTTTAAAACTCGAAAATCATCTTTTCTTGATTTTGTTGTTACCTCCTTTTTAGCTGGAATGGCTAGTTTGATTATGACTCTTCCTACACTGTTTGATTTACAAACTCATGGAGAGAAGTTGACTGCCATCACAAAATTAAAGACAGATAGTAGCTGGTATCTGGATATTTTCGCAAAACAATTCATTGGATCTTTTGATACAACTAAATATGGATCTATACCAATGATTTTTGTTGGATTACTTCCTTTTATTTTGACCATTCTATTTTTCACAATAAAATCCATAAGGTTTCACGTGAAACTTATCTATGCAATTTTCTTTACTTTTTTAATAACAAGCTTTTACATAGAAGCACTTGATTTATTTTGGCAGGGGATGCATACCCCAAATATGTTTTTGCATCGCTATGCTTGGATTTTTTCCACTCTGTTAATTTATACTGCAGCAGAAGTCTTAAATCGTCTGAAAGAACTGAAGCTCTGGAATCTATTTGTCTCACTTTTTCTTGTACTAACAGGATTTTTGGCTACTGTCTATTTTAAATCACACTATTCTTTTCTAACTGATTTGAATATCCTACTCACTCTTGAATTTCTACTAGTTTATACTCTTTTACTTCTTGCAGTCATTAGAAATTTTATCTCTATAAATCTATTTGCAATTCTTTTGTCTTTATTTATAACAGTTGAGATAAGCTTAAATGCATCATCTCAAATGGAAGGAATAGCTAAAGAATGGGCCTTTGCTTCTCGTAGCGCCTATAATAGAGATATCACCGCTATGGAATCCATTCTAAACCAAATTGACAATTCATTTACACGTACTGAAAAACTGCAAATTCAGACTGGAAATGACAGTATGAAATTTAACTACAATGGAATCTCTCAATTTTCGTCTGTACGAAATCGCTCAGCTAGCACTAGTTTGGATAAACTGGGATTCAAATCCTCTGGAACCAATCTCAATCTCCGCTATGTTAATAACAGTCTTTTAGCAGACAGTTTATTTGGAATCCAGTACAATATTTCTGAAACTTCACTTGATAAGTATGGCTTTCAAGAGATTTATCAAAAGGATCATTTAACCTTATATAAAAATCAACTCTCTTTACCCATTGCCTTTGCCACTCAATCTATTTACACAGATGTAAACTTTAACAATCACACTCTAGATAATCAGGCTTTATTTATAAACCAGCTTGCTAATCTCAACTTAGATTACTTCTCCCAAATAGCATCTGATAAAACAGATACTTCAGATGGTTTAACGAGCATCACAGGTTCTGCTAATGAAGATGCAAAGATTGATTATCAAATTGAGGTTCCTCAAAATAGTCAAGTCTATCTCTCTTTTTCAAATCTTCATTTTACAAACGATAAGCAAAAGAAAGTTGACATCATTGTCAATGGAGAAAAGAAGACTTTTACAACTGACAATGCATTTAATTTCTTTAATTTGGGTTATACTGAAAAACAACAAACTTTCAATATCAGTGTTAGTTTCCCTGGAAATTCTCAGGTGTCATTTGAATCTCCAACCTTCTATCGTTTAGATACTCAGGCTCTTACTGAAGCAATCCAAAAGATTAAAGAACAACCTGTAGAAGTATCCACCTCTAAAAATAAAGTCTTTGCTACATATGAAGTAAAACAAGATACCTCTATTTTCTTCACTATTCCTTATGACAAAGGTTGGTTTGCATACCAAGATGGGAAAAAACTTGAAATCAAGCAGGCTCAGACTGGTTTTATAAAAGTTGATGTTCCAAAGGGAAAAGGCACCATTACACTTTCCTTTATCCCCAATGGTTTTGTTATTGGAGCAGCCTGCTCACTAACTGCCCTTCTTCTTTTTGGGATCTATAATCACAGACGAAATTTATCTAAGACAGAAAAAGATTGACCAATTCCTTGGTCAATCTTTTTAATCTTCTTCCATTTTCTTAGGTTGATAAGTTAGCATACCTAAAGCAGTAAATAAAGCTAGTGTTATAATAAGGAAAATCACTTGGTGATGAATATTTCCTGTCATAGAGATTGTTTGTCGTAAACCTGATACAGAGTAACTCATTGGTAACCAAGGATTGACACCCTTAAAGAAATCATTTGTTAAAGCAAGTGGGTAGGTCCCTGCACTTGATGCTAACTGTAATAAAAGTAAAATAAGAGAGAAGAAAGCTCCTATACGGCTATTCCAAGTTGTTAAAGCTGTCACCATAGACATGAAAGCTAAACTTGTGATTACAATTAGAATCAAGGTCCTCATCTCATGGTTCGCAGTCATTCCAATAAGATGGACACCTCCATAAACTAAAACACCTGCTAAGACAGCTATAATCCCATTTATTTCAGAGCGAGACTTCAACCAAGCCCAACGACTCTCTGGATGACGTCCAGAAGGCAACTTAGCAAAAATCATATTGGTAGATATAGCAGCAACAAAAAGAGCAACTGATATCATATAAGGAGCCATAGCAATCCCATTTACAGGAACTTGGTCGTTATCTGTTTTTGAGAGAACTAGAGGTTCAGATAATGTTTCTGCATTTTTAGATTCTGTCGAAGCTGATTTGAGTTGATTATTAGCATTGCCTAATCCTTGTCCTAATGAATCAACTCCTGTCTGTAAATCTTCAAGACTAGAGGTTAAGGTTGTTCCACCAGCTGATAGTTTTCCAGCACCATCTGATATCTTCATAGCGCCACTTCCTAGTTGGGATGCTGCAGAAAGTAACTGTGTTGATTTGTCTGTTAATTGACCAGAGCCAAATTGTAATGTAGTAAGACCTGCTATCAGCTCTGGACTCTTATTGTTCAATTGGGCAGAACCAGTTGACAAGCTTTCTATACCTGATACTAATTCTGGAGCTTTTCCAGCTAACGCATCTACTCCAGCTGTCAAGGTTGATGTATTTTCTGTCAACTTACTTGATCCAGAAACTAATTTATCTAGACTAGTTGTTAAACTTGTATTCTTTTCACTTAGTTGATTAGCACCAATAGAAATAGTATCCAGTCCTTTAGTATAGTTTACAACACCTTTTTCAATTGACTGACTTCCAGGAACTAACTGATTATTTACAGAAGTTTGTAAGGTTGTAAATCCATTTGACAAGGTTGTCAAGGAGCTAGATGCTGCAGGTAAGAGTTGATTTGCCTTCGTCTGTACATCAGATAGATTAGTTACTTGTTGTTCTGAATTCTCTATACTTTCTTTTAATCCTCCTACTGTCGTTAAAATTGTTTTTGCTGACTCAATAGTAGAATTAGAATTTTTAGAAATAGCTTCTGTCAGTTCTTTCTTTTGTTCCTCTGTAAGAGATTGATAAGTAGCTGTTGATTGAAGGTTTGCAAGAGTTTTCTCTTGTTCTGTCTGACTTTTGGTCACAATATCCTGAGCAAGAGTTGTTAGATTTGGCAAAGCTTCTGACAATGTACTTTTCAGTTGAGTATTATCTGATATTGTAAGAGCTTGTAGTGTTTTATTTAGTTCTCCTAAGCTTGTTGCCAATTGCGCTATTTCTTCATTTTGTTGAGATGAGGACTCTAATTGGCTTGAAATTTCTTTAATACCAGTATTTAATTGCTCCATTCCATCTCTTAGTGTATCTGATTGATTGGATAATTGACTTGTTCCGTTAGAAAGTTCTTTCACACTACTTGTATAAGCATTTACACCAACTGAAAATTGATTGAGACCTGTATCCAGTTGTGAAACGCCACCTGTATAGGACTTTATACCTGTATTTAGCTTATTTACACCTGTCACCAACTCAGGAGTTTTTGAAGCTAATTGACCAAGTCCAGTGTCAACTTGTGAGACAGCATTTGTATAACTTTGTAAACCACTATTAAAAGTTCCTAAACCAATATGTAATTGCTCTATAGCAGACACATAGCTAGATAAGCCTTTTGTAAATTGATCCGCTCCATTTGAAAAAGTTACAGTTGAATTAGCTAGAGTATTAAGATTTGTCGTCAACGTTTGACTTCCCGTCACCAACTGATCGGCTCCATTAGCCAATTGTTCACTTCCTTCAGCTGCCTTATTTATTCCAGACTTCAAATCATTCATTTTTTGAAATAAAGCCTTAGTGTATGTTTCAGTAATATTAGTAGAGACGGTTTGTTTTAATTGTGTCATTGCAGAATCACTCATCTTACTTGCAATAAAGCTATGCCCACTTGAAGTCTGATAATCAATCTGCATCTGTTCAGGATGATTCGTTAGGATAGAAGTAGCTTTTTCAGATAAGTCACTTGGTAATGTTACCACCATATAGTAGTCCCCATCTTCTAGTCCTTTTTCCCCTTCCTCTTCATTAACAAAGTGAAAATCTAAAGCCTTATTTTCTTTTAAATTAGACACCATGTCTTCACCTATTGTCATTGTCTGTCCATTATAAGAAGCTTCCTTATCTTTATTGACAACTGCCACAGGTAACTCCGATACTTGACCATATGGATCCCACATGGACGATAAAAATATAATGTTGTATAAAGCTGGAATGAGAGAAATCCCTATCATTACAATGATAAAGATCGGTTTTTTAAATATTGCTTTCCATTCTTTAAACATGTTTCCTCCTTTTTTACACATATTGTCTAAAATTTTGATATAATAGATTATACATCAAAAAATCCAAATTACAAGGTGAAAAATACTTTTTTAGACATATAGTCTATTTTTGTGTACGAGGAGGAATTATGAAAGAAAGTAACAAACGTTTAAAAACAAAACGAATTATCGAAAATGCCATGGTTCAATTATTGATGGACCAGCCCTTTGATCAAATTTCTACTGTCAAGTTAGCAGAAAAAGCCGGAATTAGTCGTTCCAGCTTTTACACTCACTACAAGGATAAGTATGATATGATTGAACTCTACCAAAGTAAGCTATTTCATACCTTTGAGTATATTTTCCAAAAACATGCTCATCACAAAAGAGATGCTATTTTAGAAGTATTTGAATATTTAGAGTCTGAGCCACTCTTGGCTGCACTCTTATCTGAAAATGGGACAAAAGAAATCCAAAATTTCTTGAGAAATAAGCTTCACATTATGCTTAGCACCGACCTTCAGAAACGCTTTATGAAATTACAACTCACTCCAATAGAATTAGAATACAGCAGTATTTATCTAACAAATGCCCTATTTGGTGTTTGCCAGACTTGGATTGCTCACGGAAAAAAAGAAAGTCCGCAAGAAATGACAGACTTCCTTATGAAAATGTTAGGTGATGTTAACTAAAAAAGAACACCAATGGTGTTCTTTTTTTATCTGACTCCGCCAGTAGGACTCGAACCTACGACATCATGATTAACAGTCATGCGCTACTACCAACTGAGCTATGGCGGATAAAATAGTCCGTACGGGATTCGAACCCGTGTTACCGCCGTGAAAAGGCGGTGTCTTAACCCCTTGACCAACGGACCATCTATCTGTAGCAGATATAACCATTATATCAATTTCTTACTAATTGTCAATCACTTTTTAGATTTTTTCTCTAGAATATCTTTTAGTTTGCGGACTTTTAAACGAGTAATCGGACAACGATGATCTTCATAAAAAACAACTTCTAAATTCTTTCGATCAATTTCTCTCACATTTCCCACATTGACAAGGAAAGATTTATGGGAGCAATAAAATCGCTGGGTATGTTTGTCCTTTTCCTGAATATCTGTCATAGTTCCATAGAATTCTTTTGCAAAATTCTTACCAATAATCCGAAGTTTATGAGAAACTCCTGTGGTTTCGATATACAAAATATCATGGTAAGGAATTTTCAAATCATTTCCTTTATAGTTGTAATCAAAATAGTCTACAACATCTTCGTTTTCAAGCAGCATGCTCTTAGTGTAAAAAATACTCTGCTCGATGCGTTTTTTGAACAATTCATCATTGATATCTTTATCAACAAAATCTAGGGCTGATACCTGGTATTTATACGTTAAGGTAGCAAATTCAGATCGACTGGTAATAAAGACAATAATAGCATAAGGATTGTGATGACGGATAAACTGAGCCACTTCAAATCCTTTTTTCTCGATTCCATGAATATCGATATCTAGGAAATAAAGCTGGTTTACTTCATCATTTTCGATATATTCCTTAAACTCACGAACTTTTCCTGTTGTCTTATATGAAATAGGAATATTCGATTCTTCCGAGATTTCATTTAATATTCTCTCTAGTCTCACTTGATGTTCAATAACATCTTCTAAAATTAATACTTTCATTCGAATTCCCTCTTAAATCTAATAATTTGTCTAAATGTGTTGTCTTCCATCTCTGTTTCTAAAATAATGTTGTCATACTTATCTAAAATCTCTTTGACATTATTAAGTCCTAAACCTCTATTTCTTCCCTTGGTAGAAAAACCTAAGGCAAATAGATCCTCTGAAGGCGTCATAGTGATTTTGCATGAATTCTGGATAACTATAACTGTTTCAAAATCCATTTTAATGACTGCAACTTCCATTTGTTTCAAATAACTATCTGCAGCACCTTCAACAGCATTGTTTAATAAAATGCTCATGATACGAACAAGATCAAGTAAATCTATTGACAGTCTAGTAATGATATCCTTTACTTCCAATGTAAACTCTACATCATTTTTTCGTGCATAGACAATCGATTGAGCAATTAAACTTCGTAAAGCAGAATCTTCTATGTTATTTAAATCAAAGTAAGTATATTTTTCTGACCTCAATTTCTGATTTGCTTTTACTAAGACTTCATTGTAAACCCTGTTAATTTCTTGTAAATCTCCACTGTCAATCGCCATTTGCATGCTGACAAGCATTCCTGCATAATCATGACGAAAACCTCGAATTTCATTATACAACTCCACAATTTCATCAGTATAAGTCTGTAAATGTTTTTGTTCAAATTTCTTTTGTTTTAGAGCAATCTCTTTTTCAATTTGGACCTTGTGAGAATTCATTGCAAAGAAAATCAATAACAAGCAAATAAAAACAATGGTTGATAAAATACTTCCGAAGCTATTTAAATGATGAGTTGTACTTACTATATCTGAAATAAACAATAAGATATGCAAACCAAAAAAAGCAACTATTACTTTTTTTAAAAAAGGGTACAGATAATCTTTATCAAAATATTTAATTTCCAGATGAAAATAACGAATTATTATTAGAATAGAAAAATAAGTCATCAACAATACTGCTAAAAGAAATGTACTTTTATAGTGTAATACTACTTCATCTCCTGTTATAGAAGATAAGGTTACGGATATAAAAGTATGAGTACTGTGATATAATAAAGACAGTAGTAAACTAATAAAAATAGCTTTGTATTTTTCAGACTTCTTTAACTTTCTTAAATAAAGGTACACAACCAAAGGAAATAAAAATTTAGACAAAGCAAAACTATTAGAAAATACTAGTGTAATAATTTCTTCAAGTATAAAAACTGAGATACATGTGTAACAGAAAAAAACAATTTGTTCTTTTCTATTTATTTTACAAATCCATTCATAACTTTTGCTAATGATGAGAAAATAAAAAATAGCTATCCCTAATCCAAATAAATCCATTACTCTCTACCTTTATTTCATTACTTTCTTCTTGGAAAAATAAGATTACGAATTGTTTCTGAAATTCTCCAATCTCCACCTCGAATCTCCTGCAATTCTGCCTCTGTTACTTCTTTAAATTGTTCCAACTTTACTGTATTTTTCATAATGAAATCTCCTGTATTATTTTTTCTTGTAAGTTAACTTACACACCTATTATACAAAATGAAGACCATGTAAGAAAAAATTCTTCCCAACTGTACATTTTTGCACCTGAAACGCACTTTTTTAAGAAAAAAGCTGGGATTTACCCCAGCTTCGCATCTAAAATTGATCCCAGCAGGATTCGAACCTGCGACCGTTCGCTTAGAAGGCGAATGCTCTATCCAGCTGAGCTATGAGACCTAACATGACCATTCTATCAAAAAACAAGAGCTAAGTCAATCTTCTATTTGTGGTAAGGAGAACCCTGTTGAATTGTAAAAGCACGGTAAATTTGTTCAACTAAAACCAATCTCATTAACTGATGTGGTAATGTCAGACGTCCAAAACTGACAGAAAGATTGGCCCTATTTTTTACAACAGGAGCTAGACCCAAACTTCCTCCAATGATAAAAGTAAGCGTTGAGTATCCTTTGATAGAAGCTTGCTCTAGTTGCTTACTAAATTCCTCTGAGGAGAGTGTTTTTCCTTCAATGGCTAGTACAACGACAAATTCTCTTTCTCCAACCTTAGAAAGAATTCTTTCACCTTCTGTTTCCAAGATTTTTTGATTTTCTAATTCACTGGCTTTGTCAGGTGTCTTCTCATCAGTGAGCTCAATCATTTCTAATTTGGCGAAACGTGAAATTCGTTTGGTATATTCAACAATACCATCTTTAAGGTATTTTTCTTTTAATTTTCCTACTATTACAATTTTTATTTTCATTCTTCTATTCTATCATATCCACACTTCATTTCACATCTTATACACACAAAAATCATCCTAAATTTCTAGCAAATTCACAGAATAAAGCGAGTTATCCACAACTTGTGTAAAACTTTAAGCTTTTAAGTTTGGATTAAGTTAATAGGTTTATAATCTGAGTAAATAAATAACAAACGGAGGTGTTTATGAAACACTTACAAAAATTTTACAAAAAAGGAGTTAAAGTTCTAATAATCATTCTAATCGGATTTTTAAGTGGTGCCTTAGGAAGTTTCGTAACATTACAACTTTATCAAAAACAAGGAAATCAAGCTACGAATAATAATTCTGGCACTGTCACTCAAACATCCTATAAAAATGAAAACTCAACCACTCAAGCAGTAAATAAAGTTAAGGATGCTGTTGTCTCAATCATTACTTATTCTTCTTCTAGCAGTAGACAAAGTAGTGTATTTAATGCTGATGACACTAATTCTGATTCAGACAATCAACAAATCGCAAGTGAGGGATCAGGTGTTATCTATAAAAAGGATGATAAAGATGCCTATCTTGTAACTAATACTCACGTTATCAATGGAGCTTCAAAAGTTGATATCCGCTTAGCAGATGGTACTAAGGTTCCTGGTGAAATTGTCGGATCTGATACCTTCTCTGATATTGCTGTCGTTAAAATTTCTTCAGAAAAAGTTACAACAGTAGCAGAATTTGGGGATTCAAGTCAACTTAGTGTTGGAGAAACAGCGATTGCTATCGGTAGTCCTCTAGGTTCAGAATATGCTAACACAGTTACACAGGGGATTATTTCAAGTCTTAATCGAAATGTTTCTCTAAAATCTGAAGATGGTCAAGCTATTTCAACAAAAGCCATTCAAACAGATACAGCCATTAACCCTGGTAACTCTGGTGGTCCACTTGTAAACATTCAAGGACAAGTAATTGGTATTACATCAAGTAAAATTGCAAGTAATGGTGGGACATCTGTAGAAGGTCTTGGTTTTGCAATTCCTTCAAACGATGCACAAAATATCATTAAACAGCTTGAAAGTAATGGTAAAGTGACTCGTCCAGCTCTTGGAATTCAAATGGTTAATCTGTCAAACGTTGGAGCTAGTGATCTTAGAAAACTTAACATTCCAAGTGGCCTCACTTCAGGTGTAGTTGTTCGATCTGTTCAAAACAATATGCCAGCAAATGGACATCTTCAAAAATACGATGTCATTACCAAAGTTGACGATAAAGAGATTGCTTCATCAACAGACCTACAACACGCTCTTTACAATCATGCTATTGGAGATACTATCAAAGTAACCTACTACCGTAATGGTAAGGAGGAAACAACCTCAATTAAACTAGATAAGAATTCTAGTGATTTAGAGTCTTAATTGACATCAGTGTAAAGAAAACTTTACAGAAAGTAAAAGATATGTTAGTGTAGAATCATGGAAAAATTTGAAATGATTTCTATCTCTGAAATACAAAAGAATCCTTACCAACCTCGGAAAGAATTTGATGCAGATAAAATAAAGGAATTAGCTCAGTCAATCAAAGAAAATGGGCTCATCCAACCAATCATCGTTCGTCAATCTCCTGTAATTGGTTATGAAATCCTTGCAGGAGAGAGACGATATCGGGCTTCTCTCTTAGCTGGTCTTACTTCTATTCCAGCCGTTGTAAAGCACCTCTCAGATCAGGAAATGCTGATCCAGTCTATCATTGAGAATTTGCAGAGAGAAAATTTAAATCCTGTTGAAGAAGCACGCGCCTACGAATCTTTAGTAGAAAAAGGATTTACTCACACTGAGATAGCGGATAAAATGGGGAAATCTCGTCCTTATATCACTAATTTTATTCGTTTACTTTCCCTACCAGAATATATCTTAGCTGAAGTAGAAAATGGAAAAATTTCTCAAGCGCATGCACGTTCACTAGTTGGTTTGGACAAAGAGCAGCAAGACTATTTCTTCCAACTAATCAAAAATGAAGATATTTCTGTGAGAAAGTTAGAAGCACTTCTTACAGATAAAAAACACAAGAAGCAAAAAAAAAGTGATTCTTTCATCAAAGACGAAGAAGATCAATTAAAAAAACTACTCGGTTTAAGTGTAGAAATTAAACTTTCAAAAAAAGATACTGGAAAGATTATTATCTCCTTTTCAAGTCAAGAAGAATACGATAGAATTATTAACAGCCTGAAATAAGGCTGTTCTTTTATTTTCTTAACCCACAAATTTATCCACCAATTTTTTTATCAAAAAGCCTACTAAATCAAGGATTTTTCTATTTATCCCCAACCTGTGGATAAATACTACTAACATTGTGGATTCTTTTCCCCAATCTGTGGAAAAATCCTATTATCTATGGTAAAATAAGTCTAGCACTAAACTACTAAAATCATAGTAAAGGAGGAAAATTAGTTGAAAGAAAAGCAATTTTGGAATCGTATTTTAGAATTTGCTCAAGAAAGATTGACACGATCTATGTATGATTTCTATGCTACACCTGCTGAACTCATCAAAGTAGAAGAAAATACAGCTACTATATTTCTACCGAGATCAGAGATGGAAATGGTGTGGGAAAAGCAATTAAAAGATATTATCATTGCTGCTGGTTTTGAAATTTATGATTCTGAAATCAAACCTCACTATATTTTCACTAAACCTCAGAGTACAGAATCTCCTCAAGTAAATGATACGAATAGTGTCTCTACTTACGATTACACACCTGCACTACCAACGATTCCCTATTCTGAAACAGGATTAAAAGAAAAATATACCTTTGATAACTTTATTCAAGGTGATGGGAATGTTTGGGCAGTATCTGCTGCACTAGCTGTATCTGAAGATTTAGCTCTGACCTATAATCCTCTTTTCATCTATGGAGGACCTGGTCTTGGAAAGACTCACTTACTCAATGCGATTGGAAATGAGATTTTGAAAAATATTCCTGATGCGCGTGTCAAGTACATTCCTGCCGAAAGCTTTATCAATGACTTTCTTGAACACTTGCGACTTGGGGAAATGGAAAAGTTCAAAAAGACTTACCGTAGTCTTGATCTCTTGTTAATCGATGATATCCAATCTCTCAGTGGCAAAAAAGTTGCGACCCAGGAAGAATTTTTCAATACCTTCAATGCTCTTCATGATAAGCAGAAACAGATTGTCCTAACCAGTGATCGAAGTCCTAAACACCTAGAAGGCCTTGAGGAAAGACTTGTTACACGCTTTAGCTGGGGATTGACGCAAAATATCACCCCTCCTGACTTTGAGACACGTATCGCCATTCTTCAAAGTAAAACAGAGCACTTGGATTACCATTTCCAAAGTGATACTCTGGAATACTTGGCTGGCCAATTTGATTCAAATGTTCGAGAATTGGAAGGAGCAATCAACGATATCACTTTAATTGCCAGAGTGAAGAAGATTAAGGATATTACTATTGATATTGCTGCGGAAGCTATTAGAGCACGTAAGCAAGACGCCCGCCAGATACTTGTTATTCCAATTGAGAAAATCCAAACTGAAGTTGGTAATTTTTATGGAGTGAGTGTTAAAGAAATGAAAGGTACGAGACGAGTTCAAAACATCGTTTTGGCACGTCAGGTTGCCATGTATCTAGCTAGAGAACTGACAGATAACAGTCTTCCGAAAATCGGAAAAGAATTTGGCGGAAAGGATCACACCACCGTTATTCATGCCCATGCTAAAATCAAATCATTGATTGACGAAGACGATAATTTACGTTTAGAAATAGAAGCAATCAAAAAGAAAATTAAGTAGCTTGTGGATAAATTTTCCTTTCTTATCTTTTTTATCCACATTTTTTAAACAAGCTTAGAAGCTTAAGTTTACTAAATAGCACTCAGTTTTCCACAGAATTCACACACTCTATTATTACTATTAACTTTCTAATACTAAAAATAAATAAAGGAGAATCCATGATTCATTTTTCAATTAATAAAAATTTATTTCTACAAGCCTTAAATACCACAAAACGAGCAATAAGCTCTAAAAATGCTATTCCAATTTTATCAACAATCAAAATTGACGTTACCAATGAAGGAATTACTTTAATTGGCTCAAACGGTCAAATTTCTATTGAAAATTTCATTTCTCAAAAGAATGAGGATGCTGGTCTCTTGATCACTTCATTAGGTTCGATTCTTCTTGAAGCCTCTTTCTTTATCAATGTTGTATCCAGTCTTCCAGATGTAACGCTAGATTTCAAAGAGATTGAACAAAAACAAATTGTCTTAACCAGTGGCAAATCAGAAATTACCCTAAAAGGAAAAGATAGCGAACAGTACCCACGAATCCAAGAAATTTCTGCAAGCACACCTTTGGTTCTTGAAACAAAACTGCTCAAGAAAATTATCAATGAAACAGCATTTGCTGCAAGTACGCAAGAAAGTCGTCCCATCTTAACAGGTGTTCATTTTGTATTGAGCCAACACAAGGAACTAAAAACAGTTGCGACAGACTCACACCGCCTTAGCCAGAAGAAATTGACTCTTGAAAAAAATGGAGATGATTTCGATGTGGTAATTCCTAGTCGTTCTCTCCGCGAATTTTCAGCGGTATTTACAGATGATATTGAAACTGTAGAGATTTTCTTTGCAAATAATCAAATCCTCTTTAGAAGCGAAAATATTAGCTTCTACACTCGTCTCCTAGAAGGTAATTATCCTGATACAGATCGCTTGATTCCAACAGACTTTAACACTACAATTACTTTTGATGTGGTTAATTTGCGTCAATCTATGGAGCGTGCACGTCTCTTATCAAGTGCGACTCAAAATGGTACTGTGAAGCTTGAGATTAAAGGTGGAGTTGTTAGCGCCCATGTTCACTCTCCAGAGGTTGGTAAAGTAAACGAAGAAATCGATACGGAGCAGGTGACCGGGGATGATTTAACTATTAGTTTTAACCCAACTTACTTGATTGATTCCCTCAAAGCTTTAAATAGCGAAAAGGTGACTATTAGCTTTATCTCATCAGTTCGTCCATTTACTCTTGTGCCAGCAGATACTGACGAAGATTTCATGCAGCTTATCACACCAGTTCGAACAAATTAAGTGAAAGAGGTTGAGCCTGGCTCGCCTCTTTTATGATATAATCAAAAAAAGAAAAGGAGAGTAGTATGTATCAAGTTGGAAATTTTGTTGAGATGAAAAAACCACACGCTTGTACCATCAAGTCAACAGGCAAAAAGGCTAATCGTTGGGAAATTACACGTGTAGGGGCAGATATCAAAATAAAGTGTAGCAATTGTGACCATCTTGTCATGATGAGTCGCTATGATTTTGAACGAAAAATGAATAAGATTATTGACTAAGAACCCTTAGTTAGAGGGTTAGCAAGTTTTCCCTTTTTGTGTTATAATGTTAGGGATTGAAATGAGAACGGAGAATGAGAAACTATGGCTTTAACAGCAGGTATCGTTGGTTTGCCAAACGTTGGTAAATCAACCCTTTTTAATGCAATTACAAAAGCAGGAGCAGAGGCGGCAAACTACCCATTTGCGACTATTGATCCAAATGTTGGGATGGTGGAAGTTCCAGATGAACGCCTACAAAAACTAACGGAAATGATTACTCCTAAAAAGACAGTTCCAACAACCTTTGAGTTTACAGATATTGCAGGGATTGTAAAAGGAGCTTCAAAAGGAGAAGGTCTAGGTAATAAATTCTTGGCCAATATCCGTGAAGTAGACGCGATTGTTCACGTAGTTCGTGCTTTTGATGATGAAAATGTTATGCGCGAGCAAGGACGTGAAGACGCCTTTGTGGATCCACTTGCAGATATTGATACCATTAACCTAGAGTTGATTCTTGCTGACTTAGAATCAGTTAATAAACGCTATGCGCGTGTAGAAAAGATGGCACGTACGCAAAAAGATAAAGAATCAGTAGCAGAGTTTAACGTTCTTCAAAAGATTAAACCAGTCCTTGAAGATGGAAAATCAGCTCGCACCATCGAATTTACAGATGAAGAACAAAAAGTTGTCAAAGGTCTCTTCCTTTTGACCACTAAACCAGTTCTTTATGTTGCTAATGTGGATGAGGATGTAGTTGGAGATCCAGATTCTATCGAATATGTGAAGCAAATTCGTGAATTTGCAGCGACAGAAAATGCTGAAGTAGTAGTTATTTCTGCGCGTGCTGAGGAAGAAATTTCTGAGTTAGACGATGAGGATAAGCAAGAATTTCTTGAAGCACTTGGCTTGACAGAGTCAGGCGTTGATAAATTGACTCGAGCTGCTTACCACTTACTTGGACTCGGAACTTACTTTACAGCTGGTGAAAAAGAAGTTCGCGCTTGGACCTTTAAACGGGGTATGAAAGCTCCTCAAGCAGCTGGTATTATCCACTCAGACTTTGAAAAAGGCTTTATTCGTGCAGTGACCATGTCATATGAGGATCTAGTGAAGTACGGATCTGAAAAGGCTGTAAAAGAAGCTGGACGCTTGCGTGAAGAAGGAAAAGAATATATCGTTCAAGATGGCGATATCATGGAATTCCGCTTTAACGTTTAATAATATTTAATAAATAGTGTCAATTAGGTTGGAAAAAAATTCCAACCCTTTTGGCTTTTGAAAGGAAAAATAAATGACCAAATTACTTGTAGGATTGGGAAATCCAGGGGATAAATATTTTGAAACCAAGCACAACGTTGGATTTATGTTGATTGACCAACTAGCTAAAAAACAAAATGTCACCTTTACACATGACAAGATATTTCAAGCTGACCTAGCATCTTTTTTCATCAATGGAGAAAAAATTTATCTCGTCAAACCAACAACATTTATGAATGAAAGTGGAAAAGCGGTTCATGCTTTATTGACTTACTATGGTTTGGATATTGAAGATTTACTCGTTATTTACGATGATCTTGACATGGAAGTTGGGAAAATTCGTTTAAGAGCAAAGGGATCAGCAGGTGGTCATAATGGTATCAAGTCTATTATTCAACATATTGGAACTCAAGTATTTAACCGTGTTAAAATAGGTATTGGAAGACCTAAAAAAGGAATGTCAGTTGTTCATCATGTTTTAAGTAAGTTTGATCAGGATGACTATGTGGGTATTTTACAGTCTATTGACAAGGTTGACGATGCTGTAAACTACTATTTACAAGAGAAAAACTTTGAGAAAACAATGCAGAGGTATAACGGCTAAATGGTGACTTTATTAGATTTATTCTCAGAAAATGACCAGATAAAAAAATGGCATCAAAATCTGATAGATAAGAAAAGACAACTAATACTTGGTTTATCAACGTCTACCAAGGCTCTTGCAATTGCAAGTAGCCTAGAAAAAGAAAATAAGGTTGTGTTACTGACTTCAACTTATGGAGAAGCAGAAAGAATTATCAGTGATCTTCTTTCTCTCTTAGGAGAGGAACTTGTCTATCCTTTTTTGGTCGATGACTCTCCTATGGTAGAGTTTTTGATGTCTTCGCAAGAAAAAATCATTTCGCGAGTTGAAGCCTTGCATTTTTTAACTGATTCATCTAAGAAAGGGATTTTAGTTTGTAATATCGCAGCGAGTCGGTTAATTTTACCCTCTCCGACTAGATTTAAAGAAAGTATTATAAAAATTGCAGTTGGAGAAGAATATGACCAACACGAGCTACTTCACCAGTTAAAGGAAATTGGATATCGAAAAGTTGCTCAAGTACAGACACAAGGTGAGTTTAGTATTCGAGGAGATATTTTAGATATTTTTGAGATGTCTCAGTTAGAACCTTTCCGAATTGAGTTTTTTGGTGATGAAGTAGATGGTATTCGTACTTTTGAAGTCGAAACACAATTATCGAAAGAAAATCAGACAAACCTCACTATCTTTCCAGCTAGCGACATACTTTTGAGAGAAAAAGATTATCAACGAGGACAGTCAGCTTTAGAGAAGCAAATTTCGAAGACTCTATCACCAATTTTGAAATCCTATCTAGAAGAAATTTTGTCAAGTTTTCATCAAAAACAAGTACATTCAGATAGTCGAAAGTTTTTGTCCTTATGTTACGATAAAACATGGACTGTATTTGATTATATTGAAAAAGATACACCATTATTCTTTGATGACTATCAAAAATTGATGAATCAGTATGAAGCCTTTGAAAGAGAATTAGCGCAATACTTTACAGAAGATTTACAGAATGGTAAATCATTTTCTGAGATGCAGTATTTTGCAGATACAGAGCAAACCTATAAAAAACAAAGTCCAGTTACCTTTTTCTCCAATCTGCAAAAGGGTTTAGGAAATCTCAAGTTTGATCACATATATCAATTTAATCAATACCCTATGCAAGAGTTTTTCAATCAGTTTTCTTTTCTTAAAGAAGAAATTGAGCGATATAAAAAAATGGACTACACCATTGTTTTGCAGTCTAGCAATTCAATGGGAATTAAGACGTTGGAGGATGTTTTAGAGGAATATCAGATCAAATTGGATTCCAGAGATAAGTCAAGTATCTGTAAAGAATCTGTAAACTTGATTGAGGGTAATCTAAGACATGGTTTTCATTTTGTAGATGAAAAAATTCTCTTGATTACTGAACATGAGATTTTTCAAAAGAAATTAAAACGTCGTTTTCGAAGACAACATACTTCAAACGCAGAGCGATTAAAAGATTATAATGAACTTGAAAAAGGGGACTACGTTGTTCATCATATCCATGGAATTGGTCAATATCTAGGGATTGAAACAATTGAAATCAAAGGGATTCATCGTGATTATGTCAGTGTACAGTATCAAAATGGTGACCAAATCTCCATCCCAGTAGAGCAGATTCAGTTACTGTCTAAATATGTTTCAAGTGATGGAAAAGCTCCAAAACTTAATAAATTAAATGATGGTCATTTCAAAAAGGCCAAGCAAAAAGTTAAGAACCAGGTAGAGGATATAGCTGACGATTTAATCAAACTCTATTCTGAACGCAGTCAATTGAAAGGCTTTGCTTTCTCAGCTGATGATGATGATCAACATGCTTTTGATGATGCTTTCCCTTATGTTGAAACGGATGATCAACTTCGTAGTATTGAGGAAATCAAGAGAGATATGCAGGATTCTCATCCCATGGATCGACTTTTAGTTGGGGATGTTGGTTTTGGAAAGACTGAAGTTGCAATGCGTGCAGCATTTAAGGCTGTCAATGATCACAAACAGGTGGTCGTTCTAGTTCCGACGACGGTTTTAGCGCAACAGCACTATACGAATTTTAAGGAACGATTCCAAAATTTTGCTGTTAATATTGATGTGTTGAGTCGCTTTAGAAGTAAAAAAGAGCAGGCAGAGACACTTGAAAAATTAAAGAATGGTCAAGTTGATATTTTGATTGGAACGCATCGTGTTTTGTCAAAAGATGTTGTATTTTCTGATTTGGGCTTGATGATTATTGATGAGGAACAACGATTCGGTGTTAAGCATAAGGAAACTTTGAAAGAACTAAAAAAACAAGTAGATGTCCTAACCTTAACAGCAACACCAATCCCTCGTACTCTCCACATGTCTATGTTGGGAATCCGAGATTTGTCTGTTATTGAAACTCCTCCAACCAATCGCTATCCAGTGCAAACTTATGTTTTAGAAAAGAATGATAGTGTCATTCGTGATGCTGTCTTGCGTGAAATGGAGCGTGGAGGTCAAATTTACTATCTTTACAATAAGGTTGACACGATTGACCAGAAGGTTTCGGAATTACAGGAGTTGATTCCAGAGGCTTCGATTGGGTATGTTCATGGACAAATGAGTGAAATTCAGTTGGAAAATACTCTACTTGATTTCATTGAAGGTCAGTATGATATTTTGGTGACGACTACTATTATTGAGACAGGGGTAGATATTCCAAATGCCAATACCTTATTTATTGAAAATGCAGACCATATGGGTTTGTCAACCTTATATCAGTTAAGAGGAAGAGTCGGTCGTAGTAATCGCATTGCTTATGCCTATCTTATGTATCGTCCAGAAAAATCAATTAGTGAAGTCTCTGAGAAGAGATTAGAAGCGATTAAGGGATTTACAGAATTGGGCTCTGGATTTAAGATTGCGATGCGAGATCTTTCGATTCGTGGTGCAGGAAATCTATTAGGAAAATCGCAGTCTGGTTTCATTGATTCTGTTGGTTTTGAATTGTATTCACAGTTATTAGAGGAAGCTATTGCTAAACGGAACGGTAATGGGAACACAAGAACCAAAGGAAATGCTGAGTTGATTTTACAAATCGACGCCTATCTTCCTGACACTTATATTTCTGATCAACGACATAAGATTGAAATTTACAAGAAAATTCGTCAAATTGACAACCGTGTCAACTATGAAGAACTACAAGAAGAATTGATGGATCGTTTTGGAGAATACCCAGATGTAGTAGCATATCTTTTAGAGATTGGTTTGGTTAAGTCATATTTTGACAAGGTATTTGTAGAACGTGTGGAAAGAAAAGAAAATAAGATTACAGTTCAATTTGAAAAAGTCACTCAACGACTATTCTTGGCTCAAGATTATTTTAAAGCCTTATCTGCAACGAACTTAAAAGCAGCCATAGCTGAGAATAAGGGATTAATGGAAGTTGTATTCGATGTCCGAAACAAGAAGGATTATGAAATTTTAGAAGGTTTGCTGATTTTTGGAGAAAGTTTATTAGAGATAAAAGAATCAAAGGAAGCAAATCCCATTTAACATTTTTCTTCTATAAAAAGGAGAAAAATGGTACAATAATAATTTGAGGTAATAAAAATGAGATTAGACAAGTATTTAAAAGTATCACGAATTATTAAGCGCCGCACAGTCGCAAAAGAAGTAGCAGATAAAGGTAGAATCAAGGTGAATGGAATCTTGGCCAAAAGTTCAACAGATTTGAAAGTTGATGACCAAGTTGAAATTCGCTTTGGAAATAAGTTGTTGCTTGTTAAAGTACTAGAAATGAAAGATAGTACAAAAAAAGAAGATGCAGCAGGTATGTATGAAATTCTCAGTGAAACACGGGTAGAAGAAAATGTCTAAAAATATTGTACAGATGAATAATTCTTTTATTCAAAATGAGCACCAACGTCGTCGTTACCTGATGAAGGAGAGACAAAAGAGGAATCGTTTTATGGGTTGGGTCCTTATTTTGATGATCTTGTTGTTTATTTTACCAACTTATAACTTGGCCCAAAGCTATGATCAGTTACTGCAACGCCGTCAGCAATTGACAGAGTTGAAAGAGCAGTACCAAACTCTTAGTGACGAAAAGGATAAGGAATCTGCTTTTGCTGCAAAGTTGAAAGATGAAGACTATGTAGCAAAATATGCGCGCGCCAAGTACTATTACTCAAAGAAACGAGAAGCAATTTACACAATTCCTGATTTGCTTCCGAGGTAATGTCATGGAAAATTTATTGGAAGTTGTTGAGCAATTTCTAAGTTTATCAGATGAAAAATTAGAGGAATTGGCAACTAAAAACCATTTATTACGATTACAAGAAGAAAGGGAAGAGAAGAATGCGTAAGTTCTTAGTAGTTTTATTGCTACCTGCTTTTATCATAACCTCAAGAGTAGTTAGCACAGAAAAACAGCTTCCTTACTCTTCACAAGAAATTTATTATCTAACTGAGTCTGATTATGGATTCTACTATAAAGAAACTCTGGAATCCCCAATGGTATATGGAGAAACAGCTATCTATGCTAATGAGGATCTTGTCAAGGAGTCTGGTAAATTGACTCCTGGAACCACCTTTAAAATCGTAGAATGGCGTTTGAATAGACAAGGTGTTCCTGTTTTTAAATTAGATAATCACCAGTTTATTCTTGCAGATAAGCGTTTGGTCTATGATCAAAGTCAAGTTCAAACTCAAAATAGACAAGTATGGTTGGAGCCAGGGTTTGTTATCTATAACAGCCCCTATGATGCTAAAGAAATTTCTTCATCTCTCTCTCCCTATCAACTTGTAACGGTGGATAGAACTCTCTTTGCTGAGGGACAAGAATTTCTTCATATTAATCAAGTTGGGTGGGTATCAAAAGAGTTCGTCTCAGAAGAAGACAATCGCATCCAGAAGGTTCAAGAAATCTTATCAAACAACTATCAGAATGAAAATTATTCTATTTATGTTAAACAACTGAGTACAGGTAAAGAGGCTGGGGTGAATGAAGACAGCAAACTCTATGCAGCTAGCATCTTGAAACTAGCCTACCTTTATTACGCTCAAGATAAGATAAATCAAGGGGAATATACGCTAGACAGTAGCTTCAAGTATGTCCCGGAAGTAAATAGTTTCCCTGGGTCCTATAAACCAGAAGGTAGTGGTAGCTTACCTAAAAAAGAAGATAACAAAGAATACAGTCTTCAACAGTTAATTACCAAGGTAACAAAAGAGTCTGATAATGTTGCTCATAATATTTTAGGTTATTATGTGACCAATCAATCTGACGGGGCTTTTAAAGAAAAAATGTACGCAATTATGGGTGAGGATTGGGATGTGAATGATAAATTGACTTCTTCAAAAATGGCTGGAAAAGTCATGGAAGCTATTTATAATCAGAATGGTTTTGTCTTAGAGTCTTTGAGCAAGACTGATTTTGACAACCAACGAATCGCAAAAGGTGTTTCGGTTAAGGTAGCTCATAAAATCGGAGATGCCGACGAGTTTAAACATGACACTGCCATTGTTTATACGGATTCTCCTTTCGTTCTTTCTATTTTTACCAAAAATTCTGATTATGATACTATTGCTAAGATAGCTAAGGATGTCTATGAGGTTCTAAAATGAGGGACCAGGATTTTTTAAATCATTTTCTCCGAAAAGAGTATTTCAAAAAACATTCGAAAGTCGTGTTAGCTTTGTCTGGCGGACTGGATTCAATGTTTTTATTCCAGCTATTGTCTACTTATCAAAATGAGTTGGGAATTGAGTTGATTTTAGCACATGTCAATCACAAGCAGAGAAGTGAGTCTGACTGGGAGGAAAATGAACTAAGGAAGTTAGCTGATGCAGCTGAACTTCCTATTTATATCACAAGCTTTTCAGGAGACTTTTCAGAAGCGCGTGCTCGAGAGTTTCGTTATGATTTTTTTAGGAAAATCATGAAAGAGGTTGGAGCGACTGCCTTGGTTACTGCCCACCATGCAGATGATCAAGTTGAAACGATTTTGATGCGCTTGATTCGAGGAAGTCGGCTACGTCATTTAACAGGAATAAAAGAAAGTCAAGTAGTTGATGATATTGAAATCATCCGTCCCTTGTTGCAATTTCATAAAAAGGATTTTTCACCAATTTTTCATTTCGAAGATCAAACAAACCAGGAAAATACCTATTTTCGTAATCGCGTTCGGAATAGGTATTTACCAGAACTTGAAAAAGAAAATCCTCGTCTTAAATCCGCCATTTTAGATTTAGGAAGGGAAATTTCAGATTACCAAGCAACAATAACGGAACTTTCTAAACAAATTGATGTGGAAGATTTGAATGAGTTATTTTCATACTCTCAACAAACTCAAGGAATCTTGCTACAGAACTATCTTAATCAATTTCCAGACTTAAATCTGACAAAGGCTCAGTTTGCCGAAGTTCGACAGATTTTAGCAACTAAAAGTCAGTATCATCATTCTCTTAAAAATGACTATGAATTGATAAAAGAGTATCAGAATTTTCGAGTTTGCAAAATCAGTCCACAGGCCGATGAAAAGGAAGATGAACTTGTGTTACACTATCAAAATCAAGTTCGATATATGGGCTATTTATTTTCCTTTGGCATTCCTATTGAAGGGGATTTTGTTCAAAAAGTAACGGTTTCACGGGAAACATCTGTATATATTAGATGTCGAAAACCTGGCGATATTATTAGGCTGAATGGTTATCGAAAGAAACTGAGACGCTTATTTATAGATTTAAAAATCCCTATTGAAAAACGAAAAACAACCCCTATTATTGAGCAATTTGGAGAAATTGTCTCAATTTCAGGAATTGCGACCAGTGATTTGAGTAAAAACACGAAAAATGATATAATGAACACTGTAATTTATATAGAAAAAATAGATAGGTAAAAAGATGTTAGAACACGATATTAAAAAAATCCTCGTTTCACATGATGAAATTACAGAAGCGGCTAAAAAGCTAGGTGAACAATTAACCAAAGACTATGAGGGGAAAAATCCAATTCTTATTGGAATTCTGAAAGGATCAATTCCTTTTATGGCTGAATTGGTCAAACATATTGATACGCATATCGAGATGGACTTCATGATGGTATCTAGTTACCATGGTGGAACAGCAAGTAGTGGTGTCATCAATATCAAGCAAGACGTGACTCAAGATATCAAAGGAAGACATGTTTTATTTGTAGAGGATATCATCGATACAGGTCAAACTTTGAAGAGTTTGAGAGATATGTTTATTGCAAGAGAAGCAGCTTCTGTTAAAATCGCGACTTTGTTGGACAAACCAGAGGGACGTGTTGTTGAAATTGAAGCGGATTATACTTGCTTTACTATTCCAAATGAGTTTGTAGTAGGTTATGGTCTAGATTATAAAGAAAATTATCGTAACCTTCCTTATGTTGGAGTATTGAAAGAAGAAGTTTATTCAAATTAGAAAGATTTATCTTTAATGAAAAAACAAAATAATGGTTTAGTTAGAAATCCATTTCTATACTTGTTAATTATCTTCTTCCTAGTGACAGGATTCCAGTATTTTTACTCTGGAAATACTGCTGGGCGAAGCGAAAAAATTAACTATACAGAATTGGTAAAAGAAATTACAGCAGACAATGTAAAAGAATTAACCTATCAGCCAAATGGCAGTATCATTGAAGTGTCTGGTGTTTATAAAAATCCTAAGACTAGTAAAGAAGAAACAGGAATTCAATTTTTCACTCCTACAGCTACAACAGTAGAAAGATTCTCAAGTACTATTCTTCCGTCTGATTCAACAGTTTCAGAATTGCAAAAACTTGCTTCTGAACATCAGGCAGAAGTAACAGTCAAACATGAGAGTTCAAGCGGTATGTGGATCAATATCCTTGTCTCTGTTGTGCCATTTGCTATTCTTTTCTTCTTCCTATTCTCTATGATGGGAAATATGGGAGGAAATAGTGGCCGAAATCCAATGAGTTTTGGACGTAGCAAGGCTAAAGCTGCAAACAAAGAAGATATCAAGGTACGTTTCTCGGATGTTGCTGGTGCCGAGGAAGAAAAACAAGAATTAGTAGAAGTTGTTGAATTCCTAAAAGATCCAAAACGATTTACAAAACTTGGTGCGCGTATTCCTGCAGGTGTTCTTTTGGAGGGACCTCCGGGAACAGGTAAGACCTTACTTGCTAAGGCAGTTGCTGGGGAAGCAGGTGTTCCATTCTTTAGTATCTCAGGTTCTGACTTTGTAGAAATGTTTGTCGGAGTTGGTGCAAGCCGTGTTCGTTCTCTTTTTGAGGATGCAAAAAAAGCAGCGCCAGCCATCATCTTTATCGATGAAATTGATGCCGTTGGTCGCCAACGTGGTGTCGGTCTTGGTGGAGGTAATGATGAACGTGAACAAACCTTGAACCAACTCTTGATTGAGATGGATGGTTTTGAGGGTAATGAAGGAATTATCGTTATCGCTGCGACAAACCGTTCAGATGTCCTCGATCCAGCTCTTCTCCGCCCAGGACGTTTTGATAGAAAAGTCTTGGTTGGTCGCCCTGATGTTAAAGGTCGTGAAGCAATCTTGAAAGTTCACGCTAAAAATAAACCTCTCGCAGACGATGTTGATTTGAAACTAGTTGCCCAACAAACCCCAGGTTTTGTGGGAGCTGACTTAGAAAATGTTCTAAACGAAGCGGCCTTAGTTGCTGCTCGTCGTAACAAATCAATCATTGATGCTTCAGATATTGATGAGGCAGAAGATAGAGTGATTGCTGGACCATCTAAGAAAGATAAAACAGTATCACAAAGAGAACGTGAATTGGTTGCTTATCATGAGGCTGGACATACCATTGTTGGTTTAGTACTGTCAAATGCCCGTGTTGTTCATAAAGTTACCATTGTACCACGTGGACGTGCAGGCGGATACATGATTGCGCTTCCTAAAGAGGATCAAATGCTTCTATCTAAAGAAGACATGAAAGAGCAATTGGCAGGTTTGATGGGTGGTCGTGTAGCTGAAGAGATTATCTTTAATGTCCAAACGACAGGAGCTTCAAATGACTTTGAACAAGCTACACAGATGGCTCGTGCAATGGTCACTGAATACGGTATGAGTGAAAAACTTGGCCCAGTTCAATACGAAGGTAATCATGCTATGTTTGGTGCACAAAGTCCTCAAAAATCAATTTCAGAGCAAACAGCCTATGAGATTGATGAGGAAGTTCGTTCATTATTAAATGAGGCACGAAACAAAGCTGCTGAAATTATCCAATTAAATCGTGAAACTCATAAGTTGATTGCAGAAGCATTGTTGAAATACGAAACATTAGATAGTACACAGATTAAATCTCTTTACGAAACAGGAAAAATGCCTGAGACCGTAGAAGAGGAATCCCATGCACTATCTTATGATGAAGTAAAATCAAAAATGAGTGAAGAAAAATAACCCCAGAGAGGCTTTGTCTCTCTTTTTATGTGCCGTTGAGGGGGAAAGAAGTATAGAATAGAGGAAGTAGACCCAGGGCCTCGCGCATTTTGCTAAACTAAATGCAGAAAGGAGAGGTCTATGAATCTAAAAGACTTATATGAAGAAAGTAAAGGAATCGTCCATAAGTGTCGCAAAGATTATCATTTGCATCTGTGGGAGAAAGAGGACTGGGATCAGGAAGGCATGTTATGTCTGTATGAGCTGGTGAGTCGCAATCCAGAGTTATTAGAGGGCGAGCGCCATCAACTTTATGTTTGCTTTAAAACAAAGTTTAGAAATCGTATCCTAGATTACATCCGTAAACAGGAAAGCCACAAGCGCCGTTTTGACAAAGAACCCTATGAAGAGGTGAGTGAGATTAGCCATCGTCTAGGAGAAAAAGGACTCAGGCTGGACGATTATTATCTCTTTCACGAACTTCTAAAGAATTACAAATCAAAGCAGAGTATGGAAAAACAAGAATTAATAGATCGTCTAATGGGAGGAGAAGTCTTTAGAGGACGTAAAGCTCTTCTGAGAGAACTTTCCCCTATCTTTTCAGAATTTCGGTAAAGAGGAAAAAAAGTCCTTGACAAAGGTAAAAAAGTAGGTATAATAGAAAGAGTTGAAAAGCTCAGGTCCGTTGGTCAAGGGGTTAAGACACCGCCTTTTCACGGCGGTAACACGGGTTCGAATCCCGTACGGACTATGGTGTATTGCGGTTAAAAAAA